>CAYNDN010000590.1:0-3322 GCA_964395075.1 uncultured Lentimicrobiaceae bacterium
GATGTGAAACGTGCCATTTCGATACTCCTGATGCTCTGGTGGGTAATATTGGAAATATCTTTTGTAGAAAGATTCATCTTAAGAAAAGCACTGATTTTTCGCTCATTATTGGTTAAATTTGGATAAGCCTTGAAGAGATTATCATAAAACGATTGATTGATTTGCCCAAAAGTGGTTTCGAATTGCGACCAAAAATCTTCGCGTGAACTGTTTTCTAAATCGTGAATAATTGCATCTATTTGATTATTGATATTATTAGGTTGTGCTTTTTTTACTTTTTGTAATTGTTTTATCAGGCTTCCTACCAAATGATTCTTCTCGATGAGCTGCGTAATTTTAAAATTCAATTCCTGGGTTTTTGATTTCAAATCTCGTTCCAACTGCTCATTTTCTTTTTGAAGAAGCGATTTTTCAAGTGCTTCGGCCTTTTTCTGAAAGGTTAAATCTTTAATATTTGCAACCATCTGCAGCGGCTTGCCAACTTCATCATTGAGCATCCAACAGGTTACTGATACAGGAACCAACAGATTATTTTTCGAGATGTACTCCTTTTCGAATGTTTCAGAGGCCAGGTCTGAGCCTTTGGCTTTTTGGATAAAACTTTTTTCCTGATCCGGATAATGACCGGGTGTGACATTTCTAAAACTCAGGTTTGAAACATCTTGATAGCTATACCCCAAAAGGCTGCGAAAAGCCGCGTTTGTGCTAATAAACTTTCCATCGAAATCGCTAATCACAATACCATCAGGAGAACTATCGAATATTAACCTGAGCTTTTTTTCACTGCGCATCAAGGCATCCTCAGCATTTTTTCGCTCGGTGATATCTATTGAGAACCCCAGTACGCCAATCACTTTTTCATACTCATCCCTGAGTGGTATTTTATCGGTGATAAACCATTTCTTCTCATCAGTAATGAGTGGTTCGATAATATTTCTTTTAGGTAAACCGGTTTCAATAACTTCAAGATCATCCTTCCAGAAATTCTCGGCCAGGGTTTTGTTTTCGGTGAAATGAATTATGTTTTTGCCTGATATCTGGCTCATAGTAAAGCCGGTAACCTCCCTGTATGCCCTGTTCATTGAAATAATGCGATTTTCGTCATCCTTAACAAAAACCAGAGCCGGAATGGAATCCAAAATGAGTTCCCGCATATTTTTCTCGGTTCTAAGATTCTGCTCAAGATATCTTTGTGCAGAAATATCGCGCATAGAAGTGGCGATGCACTGCTTACCGTTGAAAGTAATCGAAGTGGCGTGAATGTTTATTGTGGAGATATGTTGATAATTCAGAGCCAGATCAGAACTGGTTTCACCCTCGGAAAGCACTTTTAATTTCAGGCCTTCCCAGGCTTTCGGGTTATTCTTAAAAAGTGAGGGCATGTCACTTTTAATAACCGAATCACCAAACCATGATTTGGCCTTACGATTTGCATAAAGAATGGCTTCCTGTTCATCAGAAATAAATACTGGCCCGGGAGCAAGTTCAACAATTTGTAAATATCCATCGATGTACGGATTCATGCTTGTAAATTAACCTATTCGATTAAACAATTATTTTTTACTGCAAAGCAATCTGTTACTTTCCACAAATATAGCATGGATTAATCAAGACAGGAAAAGTGGTTAAAACCGGGGATGGATACCGGCCAAAAAAAAATGTCGGTTTCTGATTACAAAAGCGAGTTGTACAGCCGGATTATGTCATTTCCGTTGGCAAAAATGAGTAAACCGAACAAAATCACCATTCCGGTAATTTGTGCATATTCCATAAATTTATCACTGGGTTTCCTGCGAGTGATAATTTCATAAAGCAAAAACATAACATGACCACCATCGAGGGCAGGGATGGGAAGGATATTTAGTATCGCCAACATGATAGAAAGAAATGCCGTAAGTTGCCAAATGCGATACCAATCCCATTCGGCCGGAAAAAAAGACCCAATGGTTATAAAACCGCCAAGGCCTTTGTATGCCCCGGTGTCGGGGTTAAGCAACAATTGAAACTGCCGCACATAATTCACCAGTTGCTCACGAGCCATAGTAAATCCTGCCGGGATTGACTGAAGCAGGGTATAGTTTTGTTTTTCAAATTTATATAGTCCGAGTTCCTCAAGCTGATCAGGCAAAACAAATACCGGAACTACGCCTATCTTGCCATGCTCATTTACCTGCAATGTAATTTGCCAGGACTGACCATCACGCAATAGCTCAACCACTACCTGTTGGCTTTTCAAACGGTTTGCGATTTCTGCAAACTGGTCGAAATATTTTACCGGTTCACCATTAACGGCCGTAATCATATCTTTTTCCTGAAGCCCTGAGTTCGCATTATGTGAGGAATCAGGAATTACACCGACAATAAACGGAAAACGCAACTCGATTCGCGAACCCCGCTGGCTTGATAGTTTTCCTGCCAGGTCTTCCGGAAGGTCTATCTGAACGATCTCACCATTGCGGTCAACAGTCATTTTATCGGAGTAAAGCATCTCGATAAGAATCTCATTGTAACGAACCGGTGGTTTCTGGCCATTAATCGAAATCACTTTATCACCAGTATGTAAACCCACGTCCATGAGTAGCGAATCGGTAACCCATATACCATCGGTGAGGTTCTCGGTAGGTAGGTACTTTTGGCCGTAGGAAAAGAGTAAAACGATGTAAATAATCACAGCAAGAACTACATTCATTATTACTCCGCCAAGCATAATTATCAATCGTTGCCAGCTTGGTTTTGATCGAAATTCCCATGGCTGGGGTGGCTTTTTCAGTTGTTCTTTGTCCATGGACTCATCAATCATTCCGGCAATTTTAACGTACCCCCCCAATGGCAGCCAACCTAAACCATATTCGGTTTCGCCCAGTTTGAATTTGAAAATTGAAAATCCTGGATTAAAAAACAGGTAAAATTTTTCAACTTTAGTTTTGAAAGCCTTTGCTGCGATGAAATGGCCAAATTCGTGGACTATCACCAAAATCGAAAGACTGAAAATAAAGGACAATACTTTAATTAAAATATCCATTAATAATCTGTTATCAAATTCTTATAATAACGTGCTTTTCACGTAATTTTTTGTTTGTCTGTTGGTTTCCACCAATTCTTCGTAAGAAGGAGCCGAAATAAAACCCATATTGTTCATGGATTGTTCAATGATTTCGGGAATGTGCAAAAAACCAATACTCCCTGCCAAAAACTCCTCAACAGCTACTTCGTTTGCAGCATTCATAATGCATGGAAGGTTGCCACCTGATTCCATGGCTTCATAAGCAAGTGCAAGATTACGAAAATTATTTCTATCGGGTTTCATGAAGGTCAGTTCGGG
>CAYNDN010000591.1:0-3320 GCA_964395075.1 uncultured Lentimicrobiaceae bacterium
GGCATATTTTCATGAACGAAACAATACTATTCTAATGGTACAAAAAGACAAGGATTTTGATAGCGATTTTGACATGGCAGAAGCCGTTAAGGCATCATGTGAGGCTGTTGGAAGAGTTCCAAATCTAAACTAAATTAATTCAATAACGAAAAAATCATAATATCAATAATATGAGCACATTAGTTAAATTTAAAATCGATGGTGTGGAATGTATGGCCGAGGAAGGCATTTACATTGTTGAAGCTGCACGCGAAAACGGTGTTTACATTCCTACCTTGTGCAATATCCAGGGTGTAAAACCAAGAGGATCATGCCGTATATGCACCGTATTGGTAAACGGACGCCCAATGTCGGCATGTACTACCCCCATAGCCTCAGGCATGGAAATTGAAAACGATACAGAACAAATCAACGAAATCAGGAAATCGATCATTGAAGTACTTTTTGTGGAAGGCAACCACTTTTGCCCGGCATGCGAAAAGAGCGGCTCCTGCGAATTGCAGGCTCTGGCTTATAGGTTCAAAATGATGGTTCCGCGTTTTCCATATCTGTTTCCAACAAGGGAGGTGGATGCATCGAATCCAAAAATCATCAAAGACCACAACCGCTGCATCCTATGCAAACGCTGTATCCGCGCCATCAAAACCGAAGATGGTAAAAACGTATTTGCTTTCAAGAAAAGAGGAATAAAACTCGAAATTAATGTTGACCCGGAATTGGGCGATCAGTTCACAGACGAACTGGCGCAGAAAGCAGTTGATATATGCCCGGTTGGTGCCATCCTGCCGCGCGAAAAGGGTTACCAGGTGCCTATTGGGCAGCGCAAATACGATAAAGAAGTTATCGGTAGTGATATTGAAAAAAATTAAAATAGGAGATTTATAAAATGAGTAAACCAATAGTTGCTACTACATCACTTGCAGGATGCTTTGGTTGTCACATGTCGATCCTCGATATTGACGAGAGAATCCTGGAACTGATTGAACTGGTAGAATTTAACAAATCACCAATCGACGATATCAAAACCTTCACCAAACAGTGCGACATCGGACTGATTGAAGGTGGATGCTGCAACAGCGAAAACATTCATGTACTGAAAGATTTCAGGAAAAATTGCAAAATCCTGGTTTCAGTTGGCGAATGTGCTATCATGGGCGGATTACCGGCTTTGCGCAATGGTATTCCCATCAAGGAATGTATTGACGAGGCTTATCTGAATGGCCCAACAGTTCGCGATAACCCCAAGGGCATTGTGCCTAACGACGATGAGCTTCCGATGCTACTAGACAAAGTTTATCCATGCCATGAAATTGTTAAGGTTGACTATTATCTCCCCGGATGCCCGCCACGTGCCGATCTGATCTGGAATGCACTGGTTGCACTGGTTACCGGCGATGAGCTGAAGCTGCCTTATGAAGTTGTAAAATTCGATTAAAGAAAAAAGGAAATAACAATGGGACAAAAAATAACAATTGAACCGGTAACCCGCGTGGAAGGCCACGGCAAGGTTACCATTCATCTTGATGATAAAGGAAACGTAAATCAGACCCGTCTGCACATTGTAGAGTTCCGTGGTTTTGAACGATTTGTACAGGGTCGCCCCTACTGGGAAGCCCCGGTACTCGTACAGCGACTCTGCGGTATTTGCCCGGTGAGCCACCACCTGGCAGCCGCCAAAGCTCTTGACGTGATTGTGGGTGCAGGAACCGGCGACGGACTGACTCCAACAGGTGAAAAAATGCGCCGCCTGATGCACTACGGACAAATGTTCCAGTCGCATGCACTGCATTTCTTCCACCTGGCTTCTCCCGACCTGCTCTTTGGTATTGATGGCGATCCGCTCACCAGAAACGTAATTGGTGTTGCACTGAAGCACAAAGATCTTGCAGTTCAGGGTGTAATGATGCGCAAGTTTGGCCAGGAAATCATCCGTGCAACTGCCGGTAAAAAAATCCACGGAACAGGAGCTATCCCCGGAGGTATCAACAAAAATCTGAGCCTCGAAGAGCGCGACTTCTTCATAAAAGGTGAAGACCCTTTCAATATTGAGAAAATGATTTCATGGGCACAGGAAGCTGTTGATTTCTTCAAAGGATATCACAAACAAAATCAGGCACTCATTGATGGTTTTGCAACGTTCCCTTCAAGCCACCTCAGCCTTGTGCGTAAAGATGGTGCCATGGATCTGTACCACGGGGTGCTTCGCGCTGTGGACGCCGATGGTAAAAAAATCCTTGATGATGTGGATTACCAGGATTACATGGAATACATTAACGAGGAAGTAAGAAACTGGAGCTACATGAAATTTCCTTACCTGATGCACCTCGGCAAAGAAGAAGGCTGGTATCGCGTTGGGCCACTCGCCCGTTGCAACACCGCCGATTTCATCCCGACTCCGCTCGCGCAGAAAGAATTTGAAATTTATAAGGATTATACCAAGGGCAAACCCAACAACATGTCGATGCACATGCACTGGGCGCGTCTGATTGAAACACTGCACTCAGCGGAAATGATCCGCGACCTGCTCAACGATCCTGATCTGCAAAAGGACGACCTGGTAACCAAAGGCACCAAGGTAAAAAAAGGTGTTGGCCTGATTGAAGCACCTCGTGGAACACTTTTCCACCACTATGAAATTAACGACAAGGACCAGATTGAAATGGCTAACCTGATCGTTTCAACCACCAACAACAATGAACCGATGAACCGTGCTGTAAACAGTGTGGCAAAGGAGTATATGACCGGCCAAAAAGAAATCACCGAAGGCATGATGAATGCCGTTGAGGTGGCCATCCGTGCTTATGACCCCTGCCTGAGCTGTGCAACCCACGCACTTGGCCAGATGCCACTTGAAATCTCCTTGTATGATGCATCTGACAAACTGATCGATAAAAAGCGTTCATAATTGCACGACAAAACCAAAATACTAATTTATGGATATGGTAACCCGGGCCGTCAGGATGACGGCCTGGGTAACTATTTTGTGGACCAGGCCAAAGCATGGGCTGAAAAAGAAGGACTCGATAACCTCTCTTTTGATTCCAATTATCAACTCAACATCGAGGATGCCGCAGAAATTTCAGATAAAGACATTGTAATTTTTGTGGATGCCTCCATCGAAAATATCGAATCATTTCTGCTGGATGAAATAACACCCGATGACAAAGTGGAATTTTCGATGCACTCGGTTTCAGCATCTTATGTTGTGCACCTTTGTAAGGATATTTACGGAAGTTCGCCAAAAGCTTTTCTTTTGCATATCAAAGGCTACGAATGGGAATTCATGGAAGGCATCACCAAAAAAGCCCTGGAAAATTTTC
>CAYNDN010000592.1:0-3317 GCA_964395075.1 uncultured Lentimicrobiaceae bacterium
AGATAATGATGTCGACGAATGGTCCTCACAAGCCGATGGAGGCAGCGATGTGGCTGAAGTTCCTGAAATCACAGGTTTCAATGTCGCTCCCGGCGATCAACAACTTGAACTTTCATGGAGCAGCCCTTCCGGAACTGTAAATGATTGGTGGGATAAAGTTGTGATAGTTGCCAGGGAAGGTTCCGCAGTAGAAGCAGATATTAATAAAACTAACTTTGATGGGATTTTTGATGGTTCAGTCGTTGCCGAAAGCAACTGGTCTGCTTCACCGGGGCATGAAAACTCAGATGTTTATGATCAATCTTTAAATTTGATAGGTAGCGATAATACAAATTATTTTGTTTACAACGGCACTTCGACAACAGCTACTATCACCGGTCTTTCTGATGATACAGAATATCACTTTAAAGTGATGGTTTATTATCAGGATGGTTCCAGCAAAGGGGATGTTTGGTCTGATGGAATTACAGGGAGTGGAACAACCAACCTTGGAACTATTACATCTTTTCCATGGACTGAAGGTTTCGAAAATGCCGGAAATATACCCGATGGCTGGAGCAATGAGTATGTGACAAATTCAACGGATTGGACTTTTACTGATGGAGGTAACAATGGAAACCCATCAGGTGCGCAAAATGGCTCTTACAATGCATTGTTTTTTTCCAGTAACAAAACGGATAGGACAAAACTAGTATCGCCAGCTTTAGATCTATCTGGCTTGACAAACCCAGAACTATCATTTTGGCACGCACAAGTTGCATGGTCTGGTGATCAGGATGAATTGAGAGTTTATTATAAAACATCTTCGGCAGGGGCGTGGACATTATTGTCAGGGCAAGAATACACTGGTGAAATTGCCACTTGGACACAGGAAACTGGAATAGCACTACCAAATAAAAGTTCAGATTACTACATTGCTTTTGATGCTACAAGTGATTGGGGTTATGGAGTTGTAATTGATGATGTATTAATAGAAGATGATACCCCCGACCCCGAACCTACAAACCACGTTAGCTCCTTTAAAGCCACCACAAATGGATCATATCAAATTGATTTAAGCTGGAGCGATAATGATGGCGTGCAACCTGCTGAAGGATTTTTAATTGTAGGGAAAACCGGATCAGCAAGTTTTTATTCGCCTTCCGATGGAACCGAACCCGGCGATGATACAGACTGGACAGATGACGAATTTGAAGTAAAAGTAGCTCATGGAGTTCAGAGCTACAGCGTAACAGGTTTAGATGCCGAAACAACCTATGATTTTAAAATTTATCCATATTCGAACTCTGGAAGTGATATTGACTTTAAAACCGATGGCACTGTTCCAGAAGATAATGCAACTACCGGGGCTGCTCCATCAGTTCCAGATTTGATTATTTCTGAAGTAGCTGATCCGGATGATGTGGCTAATGCAAAGTTTGTTGAATTGTATAATTCCGGCGAAGAACTCATTGATTTTTCTCAAACTACAATTTATCTTGCCAGGCAAGCAAATGGTGGTTCTTGGGGTTCAGCTCAACTTAGTGGTACAATTTCGCCTAAAGAAACTTTTGTAATTTCCTATAGCACCGCAACCTTTAACAACTCTTTTGGATTTGACGGTGACCAAAATGAGGGTGGTGTTGTTTCCGGCAACGGAAATGATGGTTACTTTTTATTTTTTGATGGTGATGAAACCACCGGCACATTGATGGATGCTTATGGTGTAATTGATATTGATGGAACTGGTGAACTCTGGGAATATACTAACTCAAGAGCCGTGCGGAATTCTAATATCACCTCTCCCAATGCAACCTGGACCGCTTCTGAATGGACAATAACCTCTGCCAATGTTGCAGATTGCACCCCAGGCGAACACAATGGAAATGTTTCATGGAAAGGTGGCACCGGAAATTGGAATACTGCTGCAAGCTGGAGTAATGGCGCAGTGCCAGAGAATACTGATAATGTAATCGTTCCTGATGGTGCAACACTAAGTGTGGATGTAAACAATGCGGTTGTAAATAACATCAATGTGCAGGACGGTGGTGCGCTTACAATCAATGCTTCTCAAGCACTTTCGGTGTCAGGTACGATCACAATCGAAGATGGCGGCTCATTTATCAATAATGGAACACTTGATGATGGAGCTAAAGGTGATGCAGCAGCAATTATGCAACGCCACATCCCCGGCTGGACAAACAACGACCCCGGTTTTTCAGACGGCTGGCACATCATTGGCTCTCCGGTTGCAACTTTTAACATTGATGCTTCTGATTTTGATCCGGGTAGTATGGATGATTTTTACGGTTGGAGCGAATCAACGTATGAATGGCTGAACCACAAAGCGGGCGATCCAACCCAGGTGGCTCCGGGGTTGGGTTATTTAGTTGCTTATGAAACCACTGCTACAAAAGAATTCTCCGGCACATTCATTAATGCCGATGTCACTCATACTGATTTATCATACACACCGGCGGAAGGTAATGGTTGGCATCTGCTGGGGAATCCTTTCCAATCGGCACTGCACTGGACAAACAGCGGCTCAACCTGGGATCCATACAATATTTATACAGGTGCAAAAATACTTAAGGGAAGATCATACAAAGACATCATTGTAGATGGCACTTATCAGTACATTCCTGCAAACCAGGGTTTCTTCGTTCAAGTTACCAATGCTGACAACAGCATTAACATACCGGCGGCTGAACGTGTGCACAATGCAACCGCATTTTACAAATCGCAGGTAACAAATGCCTTGGAACTTGTTGCTACCGACGGGGGCAATAACACCGTAGGAACCTGGATTCAGATTATGGAAGGGGCTACCGCAGATTTCGACAATCAATATGATATGCATTTCCTGGGCGGGATGTACCAGGCACCACAACTGTATTCTTTTGTAAATTCCGATGAAAGAATGTCAACAAACAGAATATCCCCGGTTCAGGAATCGGAAACCATTCAACTGGGATTTAAAGCATACCAGAATATCGAATATACCATCCATGCTGAGGATGTGGATACGTTTGATGATGATCTTGAACTCATTCTTGAAGATACCCAGGAAAATACACAAATCAATTTGAGAGAAATTGCATCATACACTTTTATGGCAACGGCTGATGAAATCACCGAACGGTTTAAACTGCATATCCTCAAATCTACAGGTATCAGCGAAGCTCAGGTTATAGAAGGCCTCAACATCTACACCCACGCCAACAGCCTCTACCTGAATAGCGACATATCCAGAGAAGTTTCGTTGGAAATATTTAACGTTACCGGGCAGCGGGTGTTTGCCGAAACCAGGACTGTGGGCGGCCTCACCCAGATAAACC
>CAYNDN010000593.1:0-1624 GCA_964395075.1 uncultured Lentimicrobiaceae bacterium
ACCAGTTCTGTTGGTAGTAAAAATTTTCATTGATATTGATATTTCATAATTAATCACTGAGTAACTATGGCGAAACCTGGCTTTGAGTGATCGAAACCCCGTTTTGAGCCTGTGAAAACGAAAATGTGAAAAAGGTTGTGTACTAAAATTTAACATGAACCAATCGGTTAAGAAAAATGTGTATTATAAAGATTGGCAAACAAAATCAATAAATTATGTTCATATCAATCAATCCTTCTAACGCACCTGATACTGGCTGCAAAAGGGGGTGAAAAGTTTGTGTAAAAGTCTGTGGAAATAGCTGAAGAATCATAATACATGGTATGGACATAATTTACGCCTGCCCAAAAGCTTGCAGATTTGCTGATATTAGTAAATCCTTCATTGATATTCACCATTCCGCCGGGTCGTGCTGAAAATTCCAATATATTGGTTGCAGCGGTATTGGGATGCAGCCAGTGATTCGTACCTTTTTCCTTTAGATTACCTCCGGCATTTTGTTCGTGTCCGGCCTCAGCTATCAGATAATCCCAGTCATTTTGGTTTGAAACCTGCCATCCATCATAAACCGGACAGGCTGTTGCCAGCGTCAGGTTATTGTACAACACACCATAGTTGCTGTAATGTTCGTTCATTTTTGCTTCTGCTACATTATAGCCATCATATCCATAAACAAAATACCGGGCATCTTCGTCGTTTATTTCATCAGCGGGATAAACGGCAGGCAGGTATTTCAGATTTTGGGCAAACCAGCATTGGTAGCCATAACCTACTGTTTTGTATGTGTTTCCGTCTCTTGGGTCGGTGTAAATGTCATAGCCACAGGCAAAATCGTATATTTTTTTTTCAGAAGAAAACCTTATGGTTTCATACACTGCATTTATGTAGTATGTGTAAACGTGTTGTTGCGTGTTCAGGTTATCATCGATGTAAGTGCTTGTATTACCGCCAACTGTGGCAATAATTTCATAACTTCCACTGTCAACTTTTTTATTAATCTCGAACCCCGAAATCACGATATCCGGATTACCGGAGTATCCCTGCCAGGCCAACTGTGCAGAACTTTCCGAAACCGTCCCTATCACCAAATAATCAAATTCCCATGTTCCATCACTCGCGAAATCAGGTTTTACATCCCAGTCTCTGCATCCTGAATACAAAAACAGCGTGGCTATGAAAATAATTGAAATTGTTGTGAATAGTGTCTGTGTCTGTGTTTTCATCTCGTTAAATTTTTGTCAATCAACTCAGGTAAGTCAAAACCGTGGTACCTTCTATTTTAAAGAAACCCATTTTTTGGTTTTGGCTTGTGCGGGTTGGTGTAATTTGTAATTTATTGATATTCCTGCGCCTTTATCCATTGGTATTACAGAGATTGCAAGGTTACCTGATTGGTCATTTTTTTTGTTTTGTATTGAGAAATGTATGGCGAGGTATGTGCTTGCAAGGCATAAAGTTAGCGAACTTATGCTTATGGCATCCAGCAATTGGATTTGTCGTTTTAATTCATCCCTGTCATTGTACGATTCCTTATATTGTTTATATTTGCTGTTGGCCATTCCATGCGTAGCAATTGTAATAATTCCAAATGTTGCAGCAGCCAGCACGCTGGCATCAAATTTCC
>CAYNDN010000593.1:1634-3308 GCA_964395075.1 uncultured Lentimicrobiaceae bacterium
ATTGATTTTGGGTTTGACGTGGTTCATATTTCTGAGTGTGGCTAAAATCCGAAATATTCATTTGTGAGAAGTATTCATTGGCTGTTCTCGATTGATCCAACTGAATATGATCGTTATGCATTGTATCTGCAGGTCTTTGCGAAAAAAGGATTTCAAATTTATCCGTCGCTTCGGATACGAAAATGGTTTTTGAATATTCCGGAAATCCGGGAACCACAGCCTGTATTTCATGTTTTCCAACTGAAAGCCGCTTTAAAACCGGTGTTTCGCCTGCCACTACACCATCCACAACAACGGCTGCTCGTGGCGGGAAAGATATTATCATTACTTGTTTGGTGTTTGTTGAATCGGGATTTACTGCGAATGTATTACCCGGGCCGGCAATTATCCTTACATTGGTAATAAAAACCAGCATCGTCAAAATCAAAACAAAAAGCCACCTTTTTTTGCAGTACTCCGAATTTTCAAAATTTTCGCATGGTTTACGCTTTGCCTGGTTCATGGTTTATTATTTTTGATCAAATTTGTAAATCTTTTTTTTGTTTGCACGAATGGCAAAATACAATGCGGCAAAAACAGCCAGCACAATAAAAAGCACATCCCAAAAAGTGTATTGTTCCAAAATGGCTTCAACCAGTGCCTGAAACCCGAAAAATGTTTTTAATTCCCGGATATTCATTTCCAGTTTTGCCGAAAGCAGATGCAGTGCAATAGCTGAGGAGCAAAAGGCAGAAATAACAAACACCATTACAGCCGGCAAAATGCCGTTGGTTTTTGTGCGAATTTTTGAACCGTAAATGAAACCCACACAAACTCCCATTACCGTTGACATGTAAAACGATTTCAGTCCGGTGGTTACAAACAGTACAATCCAAACGGCCAGCACCAGGATGATAGAAATGAGCAATGAGGGGAGGGCGGATCTCCGGCCTTTTAATTTGGGTGTGGATGCCCTGAAACTTTCTGCTGCTGCCATCTCCGGTTTTCCGGGAGATGCAATATTTCCTGGGTCGCTTTTACTTCGCTCCTGATGTGCCTGGTAAGTGCCTTGCATGTTAGCGTAGTTTCTTCTTTAGTTTTTTTTGTTTATGAGGGTTTGGCTTCAGTTTGTTCAGCATGCCGGAGTTTTGTGTTTTTCATAATCATTACTTTGGCTCAAAGGTATGTCTGAAAACTGCGAAAAGATACCCAACCATGTCGAAATACCCATTTGAGCATGTGAAACCCCCTTTTTTGGGTGGTGAAATTGTTTTTTAAGATTTTCCCTATGCCGATTTTAGCTACGAATTTGTGAAAGTACATGTAGAAAAAATCCGGATGGAAAGTGATTTTAACAAAGGCTTTTTTTTTAACCTGCTGGTTTGATTTGGTGTCTTTTTTTTACCACAGAGGTAACGGAGAAGCCGCAGAGATAGCTGAGCATAAAAAGATGTGGACGTGGAAATTTGTGTGGCGATGTTTTATCTCGATGAGCAGCTATGGATTATTTATGGTTGAATTGTTATGAACGTTCGGCGAAGCATCCGCCACAGGCGAGACAAGTCCGCTTCGTCGTTTTATTCTTGCAGCATTCGCTGCTTTCATCGTTGAAAAACCTAGCAATAGCAAAAAAAAGGTTTTGTGTTATGATAATATTTTCTACATTTGAACCAAAAAAGTAGTGTTGAAAATTCC
>CAYNDN010000594.1:0-3294 GCA_964395075.1 uncultured Lentimicrobiaceae bacterium
GAGGCCGGACAAAAACAGATGGGTAGTTATTGGGTAATGCTTGGTGGTAATGGCGATCAGCAAATAAATACTTCCAGTCCCTTCGATATTAACAGTATCGACTTTGAAAGGTGGACAAACGACAACGGGCAGGTGTTCAGATACCTCATCGGCGACTACGACATGAATCTTGATGCCAACTCACTCGATGATGAGATTTGGATCAATAATAATGGTAAAATCAACTTTATTCCACGGTAAAAATTTAAAAAGTATAATATCATGAAAACCAGGGCAATTCTATTTTTTGTTTCATTCTTTTGGATTGGACTAAATGCTCAGCAGATAGATTTGAGTATCGAGAAAACTGCAGGCGAGTGCTTGCTCGAGGGCGATTGCGAAACAAATACTGTTTGCTTCGATTTAATAATCAATATCGATGAACCCGACTGGCAACTCAGGTCATACAATGTTTGGGTTTCATATCCTTCACCACCGTTGTTTAGTTTTAACAGCGACAACTCATGCATTTTGCAAAACGGTGGTGATACGGATAATAACCTGAATGGTCAGTACAGGGTAGGTGGAGTAAATGGTACCTACATCATGGAGGCTGGAATAGAGCATGCCTTCCACACTGTTTGTTTTGAATATGCTAACGCCGACCTCCTCGAAGATTCATTGATATATGTTGGTGGAACTGCTTATGTGTATGGCTTTCCTTTCGAATCCACCATTACACTTAAGAATTTGCAAACAGGTGAAACGCAGGGGTTCATAATCACGAACAGCAGTAGTATTCCAATCGAAATTGATGATAAACACAGCCTTGTAGTTGATTATGGTTGGAGTGGAATTTCTACCTACATGGAGCCTGATGATACTGACATCGAAACAATTATGGCTCCCGCTGAGAGTGACCTGGTTCTTATGTACAATTTAACCGAGGGGATTTATTCCCCTCAAAACAGCATCAACACCATCGTAAACTGGAATTACAAATCCGGCTATATCATTAAGGTTACGGATGAGAATGTGCTCAATATCTGTGGCGCAAAACCTCTGAACAAAACTATCAACCTGATGGCTGGCTGGAATGTAATTCCGGTTTTGGATGATGTTAACGTTCCCGTTGAAGATGTTGTTGGTGCACTTGGCGAAAATCTGGTGATCGTAAAGGAGATTGCCGGATATCGCATGTATTACCCTGAATACGAAATCAATTCCCTCAGCACACTTGAGCCCGGAAACGCCTACTTTATCAAAGTACTTCAGGCTGCACAAATTACCTTTCCCGAGCAGTCAGATAAAAATGCTGATAACAATCAAAAATTCTATTTCGACGAAATTTCTCCATGGGATCCGGTGTACAAAACGCCGGGATCTCATGTATTTTGCTTTAGCAGCAATGCTTCCGGCCGATTTGAAACCGGAGACCTTATCGGTGCTTTCGATCAACAGGGCCGTTGCACCGGTATTATGGAAATGTTGGATGAAAAGCTGGCCTTTACTGTAGCGGTATTTGGCGACGATGAAACCACCAATATTAAAGATGGCATGGTTGAATCGGAACCGGTATCTTTTGTGTTATTCAGGACTTCAACCGGCGAAATGTTGAACCTCGATATTTCCTTTACAGAGGACTCGCCTAACGAAGAAATTTTTGTTTCAAACGGAATTTCCATTGTGAAGGATGTTTTAATCAGTACCACCGGTACCGGAATCAACAACTTCCTCTCCGGGGTCGATTTGCAGGTATTCCCCAATCCTACCAACGGAGAATCCAATATAAAATTAACAGGAGATGTGCTTATTGACGGGAAAATAGTGCTCACAGATTCCCGGGGTCAAATGATCAATGAGAATAACTATCTTCACGAAGGTGGTGTAACATTTCGTAAATATGATTTCTCAGAGTATAGTCCGGGTATTTATTACCTCCGGTTATACTCCGAGAATTATTTTAATATTCAGAAAATCGTGGTGAAATAATAAAAAACGAGAAATATAAGCTTTATGAAAAAGAAAATTTTACTCTTCGTATTGGCAGCACTGTTCGTTTTAGGGGCAGGAGCGCAAACAGTTACCATTGATATCGAACAAGCGGATGGCAATTGTGGCCAGGTTTCGGATTGTGAGGCAAACATTGCCTGTTTCAACCTGATAATGACCGTGGACGAACCCAATTGGTCGATATCGTCGTATAATGTGTGGACACAATATCCAGCTCCACCCGTTATGAGTTATTACTCCGATGCAGCCTGCATAACACAGGAAGGGGGTGATACTGACGATAACATTAACGGGCAGTACCGTGTGGCAGGTATTGATGGAACTTATGTTCTGGATCAAAACACACCTACCATTTTCCACAACGTTTGCTATACCTATCCTGATGAATTGGAGATACTGGACTCCATTATTGCTTCAGGGGGTACATTGCAGATCTACGGAACGCCCTTCTTTACCACGGTAACACTGGTTAATGAAATTTCAGGGGTAACGGCAGGATTAACCATTCCGCAACAGGAGTTTCTTACCCTCGATGGTACAACATTTTCATGTTTAACACCAGATCTTACTATTCAAAAGGTGTTAACTTCAAATGCTGACAACGATAGCTCGGGAACAATCAGCCTCGGAGATGTTTTAACCTACACAATTACAGCAACCAACAGCGGGTTCGTGCCACAGGAAAATGTGATCGTTAGCGACCCGCTGCTCACACCAACCCAAACCACTTGTGCTACCCTCGACCCCGGCGAAACCTGTGTCCTTACAGGCACGTATGTGGTAACGCAGGATGATGTGAATGCCGGCGAAATTGTAAATACCGGTACGGTGGTTTCTGATAATGCAGGGCCGGTAACCGATGAACTGATCACAGAGGTACCAAACGATCCTGATATGACCATCGATAAAGAATTGCTAACAGATATTTCAGGAGGCGTTGAGGTTGGTGATGCACTCACCTATAAAATTGAGGTTGTGAATACCGGTAATATGACACTCAACAACGTGCTGATTTTCGACCCCAAACTTACACCCTCAACACAGACCTGCCAAATGCTCACGCCCGGAAGTAGCTGCATTCTCTATGGAGGGTATTTCGTAAAGCAATCTGATATGAATACAGGTGAGATTGTCAACACGGCTACCGCCGGTTCTGATGAAACACCCGAGATTTCCGATGAAGTGATCACCATATTACCTTATGATCCCGGTATAAGTATTGATAAAATGCTCTCTGAAAATAATAACAAGAACCTTAGTTTATGGTATGACAATCATATAATCCAAGGTAATGTTCTCACT
>CAYNDN010000595.1:0-3288 GCA_964395075.1 uncultured Lentimicrobiaceae bacterium
AGTAATTGTTGGCAGGAACTGCTACAGTTCCCATTGTGTCTTTTTCAATTCTTGTCTTCATATCTCGATTGATTAATTCAGTTTTGATTGATCGTTATCAATTGATATCCCCATGGCTTTGGCAATCTTTTTGGGAATATCCGTGTTGTCGTAGTATCCGTCAAATTGTTCTGCTCCGGCACCAATGGCAAATACCGGTACGGGTATTCCGGTATGCGACCAGGTTGAAAACGCCAGTCCAGCCTTATTGTTGAGAATTCTGGTGGCCGTTACAGCCAAAGGATAATAACCGCCGTATTTTACATAGGCTTCTTCATTGTTCATCTCTTTGCTGCCTGAAGAAACCCAATAGGCTTCTTCCAGCAAACCCTGTTCATAGTCTGAAAGCTCAATGCCGTTTTTGCCTCCCAGCCCAAAATAATCTTCAACCAACTGCATGGCAAATCCAAGGTTTTGATTTCTTTCATCTGTAAAAAGTGAATCGGCAATTGCAGTAAATGTTTGTGATGAAACTTCCTGAGCAGCAAGATAAGCGTATTCGGTATCATATTTTGAATTAGAGTAACCCATGGATAGTCCTCCTGTTTCATGGTCGGCTGTAACAACAATCAATGTTTCTTCGGGGTGTTTCATGTAAAATTTCATGGCTTGATCTACTGATTTTGATAGCGAAACAACGTTTTCGAGTACTGTCCTGGCATCGTTTTCATGGGCAGCCCAATCGATTTTTCCCTCTTCACACATAATGAAAAATCCTTGTTCATTATCCAGAAGTTCAGTGGCTTTCTCAACGAAGTCTTCCAGCGGAATGTCCTGATTATCCTGATCAATGGCATAACGCAACGCCCCTGAAGCCTCCAGAATACTTCCGGTTGCAATAACTTTCTCATCTCCCTTTTTCAGTTTATTGAATGATTTCCTGGATTGCGATATGATGTATCCATTTTTCCTGGCAATATCATAAACCGAAACATTATCATCACCCAGGGGATGCTTAAACCCTCCTCCGCCAAAAAAGCCAAACCCACTTTTGGGCAAATCAAGTGCAATTTCGTTATACATTCCACGCTCCGGTTGGTGGGCGTAAAAGCTTGCCGGAGTAGCATGATCGATGCTCACACTGCTGATGATACCTACTTTAAAGCCATCGTCTCTGGCTTGTTCTGCAATGGTTTTTAATGGTTTTGATTTTGACGGATACATCGAAATTGTTCCAATGGTTGTTTTATGTCCGGTTGCCAGGGCAGTTCCGGCAGCAGCCGATCCTGTTATGAAACGATTTTGCGAATGGGTGGTTGACATGCCTATTACCGGAAAATCAGTAAATGATAAACCCTTTTCATTTTTATCTGTGCCAGTTGCATCCAGGTAGGCTTCAGCGGCGGCAACATGAGCCAGACCCATGCCGTCGCCGATAAAAAAGAAAACGTATTTGGCCTGTTGCGCCTGAATAAACAACCCTGAAAAGAAAACAAAAGAACAAATCAGCAGTAATTTTTGAATCGGAGTTTTATGCATGTTTTTTTTGAATTTATTAAGTTATTTTTTAGGCTGGCAAAGGTACATTGCAATAGGATAACTGGCAAGATTAAGGGAAACATTATTTTGAAACCTTAAAAACCAATTTTGTTTCATGTATTCTTTTTCGAATACTTTAATTCGCGAGTTTCAAAACTCCTGACCTGAATTTGATTGTAAGGCAATTACGTATGACATTTCGACTTAGCGAAGCGATGGAGAAATCTAAAAATTGCGACAATCACCTTTACATTGGTTCAGGATATCTGAGGTTATTCTACAAATTTGCTGCATCCATGTATAAGCGAAGCAATACGTTCGGAATTAAGGCCTTGGGTTTTTCCTATAATTTTCATCAACATCGAAAAATGTATTATTTACAAATACATCAGGTTAAAAAACTATTTTTGCAGTCATAGTTATCCGGTATTGTACAACTAATTGCAAAATATTTTGGAAGACACAGAAATAGGCTCTGATCCGTACGAGTTGTTTGTTCTTGCTGAAACATTATTCCAACCTGTAAATTATCCGGAAATCATTGGTTTTGTCGCCATGATGGTGTTGTTGTTCTTTTCGGCGTTGATATCCGGATCGGAAATAGCATTTTTTTCTCTTAACCAGAGCAACCTAAAACAATTACTATCCAACAAAAATCCACGGGGTGAGTTGATCAATAATTTATTGGAAAGGCCCAGACGGCTGCTTGCAACCATTTTAATAGCAAATAACTTTGTAAACATCGGTATCGTAATTCTTTCAACGTTCATTGTTGCCAATGTTTTTAATCTCGAAATATATCCTGTGCTTTCGTTTCTGATCCAGGTAGTTCTGGTTACAGCAGTGTTGCTTATTTTTGGCGAGATCATGCCAAAGATTTATGCATCCAATAAGCCCGTTCTGTTTGCCACTTTTATGGCAGTTTCGTTGAACAACCTGATCAAAATCTTTTATCCTTTGAGTAGTTTGCTTGTTGTAAGTTCTTCGTTCATCGATAAGATGCTTCAAAAAAAATCATCACAGCTTTCCATGAGTGAGCTGTCGGAAGCCATTGAACTTACTTCTGATGAAGAGACACCGGAAGACGAACGAAAAATCCTGAAAGGAATCGTAAAATTCGGTGATACGTTTGTAAAGGAAATTATGAAAGCCCGGATAGATACAACTGCAGTGGATGTGAAAACAACTTACGACAAACTGCTGGAAGTTATTTTAAGTGCCGGATATTCACGCATTCCTGCTTACAGCGATAGCTTTGACAAAATTGCCGGTATCCTCTACATCAAAGATCTCTTACCTCATTTAAAGAAACCCGCCAATTTCAACTGGTCAGCATTGTTGCGGCCGGCATTTTTCGTTCCCGAAAACAAGAAAATCAATGACTTGCTTCAGGAGTTCCAGGAGAAAAAAATCCATCTCGCTATTGTGGTTGATGAATACGGCGGAACATCCGGTATAGTTACGCTCGAAGATATTATCGAGGAACTGGTCGCGGAATTCACGCACATTAACGGTATAAGTTGTCTGTATTATCCTGTCAGCAAGAGTGCTCTTGCCATGGTCGATATGTGCTATGATACAGAAATTTCTTATTTTTTTTAATTTGCTCATCTGTTTCTTTCTATCTTTTTACATCAACTTTGCGGCGTATTTTTTTCCGACTGCTATATATCCAAGGGACTTTTTCTTTGTCGGCGTTTCACTGTATATCCTCAACTTTGGTTCAGTGCCTGAAAGCCTGACCAGAAGCCAGCTTCCGTCATCGCAGAT
>CAYNDN010000596.1:0-3287 GCA_964395075.1 uncultured Lentimicrobiaceae bacterium
CAGCATCAGCAATATACAGATAGATGGCATTGCGGAAATGGGCGGAGACCTAAAAACAGCAAGGTTTGTTTACGGGCCTGACGACAATCATTTACTTATCGGGCTCGAAGAGATGCTTTTGTGCCTCGATAAGAAAACGAACACCATTACATGGGCACATACTTTTTCGGCTCCGGTTTATAAAATATATCAGGACAGCCAGAGCAAGCTGTGGATGGGAGGCGGTCATCATACTATTTCTGCCGAGTTCGCAGCAGGAGAAATAAAAATACTGGATACCCTCATCTTCCCAAAAAATCGTTGTCGCGATATCATTGAAACCCGAAACGGTGAAATGTTTTTCGCCACCGAAAAAGGCTTGTTAAAATTGGATTCTACGGCTCCCGGCCTGCTCAAAACCATTCTGCCCCGGGGCAGCGAAACAAACCCCGAAGTGCTGTGCATTCACGAAAACAAGGATGGCATGCTTTGGCTTGGCAGCATCCGCAGCGGGATTTTTCTTTTCGATCCGCAGCACGAAAAATTTGTCAAGCACTTCACCGGCCAGGACGGCCTGATTGATAATTCGGTAAATGCCTTTATGGAAGACGATAACGGGTATTTGTGGCTCAGTACCTGGAAGGGCATCGTGAAATTTGACCCGGTTAATGAATATTTCGAAAACTATGGCCAGGTTCACGGCCTGCCGGTTTGTGATTTTACCACCGGGGCATACCTGTGGGACAATGCAGGACGCATATATTTTGGGGGCATGGGTGGTGTGGTAAGATTTCACCCGGAAACTTTCGTTGGTTTGATACCGCAAAATAAGTTGCAAATTGTTGGGGTCAACGCCAATAATCAACGCTTGCCACTTGTTTACCCCCTTCACCAGGATGAAGTGGTAACATTGGATTACAATCAGCACGATTTTTCGCTGGATTTCAGCAGTTTCGACTTCCGAAATCCCGATCAGCGGATATACCGCTATAAATTGAATGGTTTCGATACCGACTGGATACCTACCAGGAATAATGACTTTAGCGCAAGATATTCGGGTATTTCGCCGGGATTGTACGCTTTTGAGGTGCAGTCAACTTACAACGGCTGGCCCTGGGTGGGCGAACAAACCCGCTTAATGATCAGGGTAAAATCGCCGCCGGTTTTTCAGCGCAGGAGTTTTCAAACAGGGATTTTACTCACCCTGGGGCTGGCATTGGCCACCATTGTTTTTTTGCGGCTGCGGTATATAAATTTGCGCAAGGAGGTAATGATATCGCGCCTGGAAAAAGAGGCCAATCAATCGAAGCTGAACTTCCTGAAAAGCCAGATGAATCCGCATTTTTATTTCAACACCCTCAACGCCATCAACAGCTTTGTGCTCAAGCACGAAATCAGGGAGGCCAACCGGTTTCTTACCACTTTTGCCCGGCTCATGCGGCAGATACTGGAAAATTCCCAAAAGGAATTTGTTACCATTGCCGAAGAAAAAGATGTGCTGGAAAAATACCTGACTTTGCAACAGTTGCGCTTTCCCGGGTTGTTTGAGTTTTCGGTTGATGTTGATCCGGAGGTTACCGAAAAGTTTATTCCACCCATGTTTTTACAGCCTTTTGTTGAAAATTCGGTTGAATACGCTTTTTTGGAGATGAAAGCAAAGGGATTTGTAAAGGTTGGGTTTAAAAACACCGGCAGTGGCATTTTGTGTTCGGTGCAGGATAATGGCATTGGCATCGAAAAATCGCAGCAAATTAAAAAGCGGTCAAAACGGAAATCGACGGCCATTAAAAATATTTACAAAAGGATAGAAATGTTGAACACCATTTATAATCTGGCTATTGCCCTTGAAATTTCGCCACTGGATAAATCGAATGAAGCATTTCCCGGAACTTTAATAACTTTGTTGCTGCCGGATTTTTATGAATTGATCAAGGAAAAATAATTACCGGATATGGAAATTTGTCTAATTTTTAAACTGAAAATGTAAAACCGGCTGCAACGGCAGGAACCGCAAAACCTGCGATTGCTAAATTTTTAAAGCAGGGTATTATTTTTGATCTGGTGGAGAAAAATCATGAGCGCAATGAAATTAAAAACGATAATTGTAGAAGACGAAATTTTAGGACAGGAGGCCCTCGAAGGCATACTCAATCAATATTGTGAAGAGTACGTTGAGGTTGTTGATAAAGTGGCAACTGTTAATGGTGCCATAGTATCCATTAAAGCAAAAAGGCCACACCTGGTTTTCCTCGACATTACCCTTTGCGGAAATGAAAATGGTGCCTTCGACATTTTAAATGCACTAGATAAAATTAGTTTTACCATAATTTTTACCACCAGCTCAAATCAGTCGGAAAGTATTCTAAAAGCGTTGAACGAATTTGGGGCAATAAAATATCTGCTCAAACCGCTCAATATTGATGATGTGGTGGAATCGGTTGAAATTGCCATGAAGGAACAAAAATCTAAATCGATAGAAAACGAGGTAAGTGAAATCAGAACCCTGATAGATGCCATAAAGCCTCAGGATAGCCGCAATAAACTACGGATTCCGGTAAAAAAGGGTTTTCAATGTGTGGAGCACGAAAAGATCATCATGATACGCTCTGCCTCAAACCATACCCTTATTTTTTTGGTTACCGGCGAAACCATTACCAATTCAAAAAGCCTGAAGTTTTTCGAACAGGAACTGCCGGCTGAAAAATTTGTCAGGGTTTCAAAATCCTATATCGTAAACATCCATCATGTGGAGGGATATAGCAAAGATGACGGCGGAACCATAAATCTGACCAATGATTGCTTTGCGGCACTTTCGGATAAATACAGTGAAGGTTTTTTCAGGGTGTTGGGGAAATAAACAGCCGTGGGTGTTACGTTGGAAAGGTTATCGCCACTTTGTGGAATATCTTGCAGGAGCGGAGCACGGGTAATCCTCGCCTCGCAGCGAAGCAGGTTTGTAGAAATTTATCCAATGATTAGGATTAAGGTGCAGCACATCGATCCCGATTCCTCTTGGGAGGCGCAAGGCTTTTGAATAAATTCCTTCCCAAATCTTGTACAAGGAATCAAATAGTATGGATTAACTTATTACAATCCGGCAGCTTAGGCTTTTCTGGTATATCCTATTTATTTTCCACTTTAGCTCAGGCTGTCAATCTCCTCATTGGATAATCCGGTCAGGTTGGCAATTTCATCAACGGGCATTCCTGTTGCAAGTAATTTAACTGCCAGTTTGTTTTTCTCCTGGATAATCCCTTTTTCCATTCCTTTTTCTATTCCTTTTTCTTCGCCCTCTTTCAGTGCTTTTC
>CAYNDN010000597.1:0-3278 GCA_964395075.1 uncultured Lentimicrobiaceae bacterium
AAGCAAATCGTAGTAGGGCATATTAAAAACCCCATCCGCGCCATTGAGATATGCAGGTACAAAAACAATCTTCACTTTATCATCGGCAAGGTTGCGCAAACCATGACTCCTGATTTCGTGCAGTATAGCGTCGGTATGTTCTTCATAAAGTCCATGAGTTAAATAAATATCCTGTAATGGATTCTTGAAATCAGGCTTTTTCATGCGGTCCAGCAGCGTAGGCTCAGGTCCTTTGTGATTAGCCGGTATTTTTACGAAAGCCAGAATTTCCCTTTTTGGATTTCTTTTGGCGATATCAGCAAGGGCTGCAATGAACAGGTTGATGCCTTTGTTGCGAAATTCGTATCTACCGCTTGTGATGGTTAAAAATGCATCGTCAGAAACTTTTTTGTTGAAAAGTGCTTCAGCTACTTCAAGTATTTTTTTTCTTGCGCCAGTCCTTTTTTCGTCCGATTTTTTCTTGTTTAGAATGGCTCCTTCATCAAAACCATTGGGGGTAACCACATCCACCTGCTTTTTGAGCAGTAGTTGGGTTTCCCTGGCAGTAGTGTTACTCACTGCCGTAAAGGCATCGGCGTTCATGGCAGATTTCTGCTCCAGTGAGAACCTGGAGATCATGCCAAATTTTCTTGCCATTTCCTCTCCATTGTATTCTTCAAGTTTGCTGTAGAGTGGATAGCCGTTCCCTGATATTGCCCTTCCGATGGCAGTGGCGTGGGTGGTGAAAACCGTGGCTACCTGTGGCAGATTTTCGTTGAGATAAAGCACACCTGTTCCGGTCATCCACTCATGAAAATGGGCTACCACCTTGTCGGATGGCACAAGCCTGAATTTGTAAAAGCTCTCGATGACCTGCCCAACGGCATAGCCAAACATAGCCGGTTCGATGTAATCCCATGCACCGCTTATCGAATCTACTTTAAACTTATCCCATAGTTGGGTAAAAACTTTATCTTTTTCAGGGAAAAGTGTGGTAAAATCCACCAGAATAGCAATGGGTTTGCCTTCTACGTTCCAGCGTCCCACCCTGAAGTGAAGATTATCGCCTGCAGCGGCTTCGCGCCATGTTTTAAAAAGGTTGCGATCTTCGATGAAATCGGGATTTTCGCGGGTTTCTTTCCAAACATCCGGGCCAATAGTTATGTAATGATCACCAAATTGCTTTTGTACCAGCGGAGCTTTGGACGACAGAACAGTGTAAATACCACCGATCATGTTACAGATTTCCCAGCTGGTTTCGAAAATATAATTGGGTTTGTTCAAAGAGTTTTTTGTCATAGTTTGATACTGTTAAATTTCAGCGGGCAAAAGTATAGTTTTTGGGCTATGAATAATTGGCGTATGGCAACTTGACAAAGAGATAATGATTTTTTAACACAAGCACAGGGGGGAGGGCAGAGTGCATAGCGTTTAGTGCATAGCGCAGAGCACCGGAATAGACGATTGGGGGCTGTCTCATTAACCGAAAAATTAACAAAAAATGCTTAAAATATTCGGGTACCTACCCGAGAGGGTTCTCAAATAATCAATTCTCAGAGGGGTAAAATGATTAATGAGACAATCCCGATTGGCGGACAGGTGGGCAATGTCTTATACCGAAAGATCGGTGCAGGCTTTTCACCCTCTGACTTCTAACATCTAACATCTAACCTCAAAAGACCCGCTACATTTCATCATGTGCCGTGCGCCGGATAATCTCATTTTGCAGGTCTTCGCCAAGGTCGTTGAAATAGTCGCTGTAACCTGCTACACGCACAATCAGGTCGCGGTGTTTTTCCGGGAATTTTTGTGCATCACGCAGGGTATCGGCCGAAACTACGTTAAACTGGATATGGTGCCCGTTGAGCCGGAAATAGCTGCGCACAAGTTGTGATATTTTTACAATACTGTCCTCATCCTCGAAAAAGCCGGGCGAGAATTTCTGATTTAGTAAAGTACCTCCTGTTCTCAGATGGTCAATTTTTGATGCAGACTTTAGCACTGCCGTAGGCCCCAATTTATCAGCGCCCTGCACAGGTGAAATGCCTTCAGAAAGTGGTTTGCCTGCTTTACGGCCATCGGGCAATGCCTGTATAACACTTCCAAAATACACATGACAGGTGGTTGGCAGCAGGTTTATCCTGAATCTTCCGCCTCTTGCTGTGGGCCTGCCATCTACTGCCTTAAAGAAAGCTTCAAAAATTCCGGTAGTCTGGGCATCGGCATAATCATCATCGTTACCGTACTTTGGTGTTTCGTAAACCAGCTTGTAGCGCAGGTTTTCGTGACCCTCAAAGTTATTTTTCAATGCTTCGAGGTACACCTGCATGGATACAGACCTCTCATCAAAAACATGATATTTCAGTGCTGTAAGGCTGTCGGTGAGGCTTCCCAGTCCCACGCCCTGGATGTAGCTGGTGTTGTAGCGTGCACCGCCGGCGTTATAATCTTTGCCATTGGCCACGCAATCATCGATGATCAGCGATAGGAAAGGGGCGGGGATGTTTTTGGCAAAAAGCTTTTCGATGATATTGTTGCCCTTGATTTTGATATCGATAAAATAATTCAGTTGCTTTTCATAAGCTGTCATCAATTCCTTGAAGGTTTGAAAATCGATAGCTTCGCCTGTTTTCAAGCCGATTTGTTTTTGGGTACGTGGATCGAAACCGTTGTTCAGCGTTATTTCCAGTACCTTGGCCAGGTTGAAATAGCCGGTTAAAATATAGGACTCAGTTCCGAAGGCACCTGATTCCACACAACCGCTGGCGCCACCATTCCGGGCATCTTCAACAGATTTTCCCTGCCTGACAAGTTCCTGAACAATGGCGTCGGTATTGAAAATGGAGGGCTGACCAAAACCTGTTTTTGTGATTTTTACTGCCCGCTGGATAAAGCTATCCGGATTTTTCGTACTCAACTGCACCATAGAGCTGGGCTGCAGGATACGCATTTTTTCGATTACATCCAGTATCAGGAAGCTGAGTTCATTTACCGCATCCGAGCCATCGGGCTGAACACCGCCAAGGTTAATCAGGGCAAAGTCAGTATAGGTGTTGCTTTCCTGTGCCGTAACGCCCACTTTGGGCGGGGCAGGGGGGTTGTTGAATTTTATCCAGAAAGATTGCAAAAGTTCTATAGCCTTTTCCCTGGTCAGGGTTCCCTCAGCAATCTCTTTTTGATAAAATGGCAACAGGTGCTGATCGAGCCTGCCGGGGTTGAAGCTGTCCCAGGGATTGAGTTCTGTTATAACACCTACATGTACGAACCAGTAGTACTGTAAGGCTTCGTGGAATGTTTCC
>CAYNDN010000598.1:0-3275 GCA_964395075.1 uncultured Lentimicrobiaceae bacterium
GGGCCGGGTTTGATTTTGCCTGCCCATCTGTTTTGATTTATTTAAACGATGCAGGCCATTTTTAATTAACAAAACACTAATCTAACATGAAAAAACTGATACTAATATTAATGGTGTTTTTTGCAATGCAAGGCTTTGCACAAAGCACACACACCATCGATTTTGAAGTCGGCGGTACCGGGTCAGACTGGAACTGGGTGATTGAGGAAAACGGAAATAATCCGCCCCTTGAGTTTATTGACAATCCTTTTAGCGGTGGAATAAATACCACTGCAAAGGTTGCCAAATTCATTGCACGTCAGAATGGTCAACCCTGGGCTTTAACCTATACAGATGATGACGGCCAGTTTACTTTTGATGCAACAAACCATATTGTTAAGATTATGGTATATAAAGAGGTTTCAAGCCCTGTTGCCATCAAATTTGAAGGCCTGAGCCCCGCAGCCGAAATTCTGGTTACAAACACACAGACCGGTGCATGGCAGGAACTTACCTATGACTTTTCTGCTTTCCAGGGTAATACCTATAGCAGGCTGGTGGTAATTCCTGATTTTGATATGGACCCACGGCCCCAGGACAATATCGTGTATTTCGACAATATACAGGTTCCTGACGGAGAACCGGTTGGTCCGTTGCCGGAGCCAACCACGGTTCCACCCGTTCCTCCGCATGCACAGGAAGATGTGATAGCCATTTACACCGAAGATTATAACAATGTGCCTGGAACAGACTTCAACCCCAACTGGGGGCAGTCAACCACAGTTACCATTGATTACAATGTGGCCGGAAACAATACCCTGAAATATGAAAACCTCAACTACCAGGGAACGCAATTTACCAGTCAGGATGTTTCGTTATTCGATTCCCTTCACGTGGATTTCTGGACACCAAATTCAACAGTCCTCAAGTTCTTTATCATCAGCCCCGGAGCTGAAACATTTGTTGAATTGCCTATTACCCCCGAAGAATGGGTGAGTGTGGATATCGCCCTGCAGGATTTTGTTCCGCCTGTTAACCTTTCGGATGTTTTTCAGTTTAAGGTAGAAGGAAACGGAACCGTTTATTTTGACAATTGGTATTTTTGGAAAGAACCCATTGCTCAGGGTTCAGATGCTACTTTAAGTGACTTGAAGGTGGATGGCGTAACAATTCCCGGTTTTTCACCTCTGGTGCTGAGTTATACCTACGAATTGCCGTTTGGAACCACCACAGTCCCAACAGTTACGGCAACAACAAACGATCCCGAAGCATCAATGGTAATTTCTCCAACATTCACACTTCCGGGTTCAACACAGGTAGTTGTAACGGCAGAAGACGGGGTTACAAAACTTACGTATTTGGTTAATTTTACAATTGCCAGCCCCGAGCCCGCAACAGCTCCTGATCCCCCAACCCATGCTGAAGCCGATGTATTGTCTTTTTACAGTGAAGCCTACGAAAATGTTACCGGCATAAATTTTAATCCGTTCTGGGGTCAGCAAACCATCGTAACGCTTGACTATCCCATTGCAGGCAATAATACCCTCATGTACGAGGACCTGGATTTTCAGGGAACGGAATTTCCAACACAGGATGTTTCAGGATATGAATATTTTCACGTGGATTTCTGGACTTCCAATGCCACGGAACTGAAGTTTTTTCTCATCAGCCCAGGGCCGGTTGAAAAAGAATATACGTTTACTATCGAGCCTGAAACATGGGTAGGTGTAGATATTCCTTTAACTGATTTTTCCCCACCGGTAAACCTTGCTGAAATATTTCAGTTTAAGGTTACAGGTAATGGAGATGTGTGGTTTGATAACTGGTACTTTTGGAGAGAGCCTGTAAATCCACAATCCGATGCCAGCCTGAGCGATCTGCTGGTGGATGGTGAAACAGTGGCCGGGTTTTCATCCTCAACGCTGGAATATGCCGTTGAATTGCCATTCGGTACAACGGAGGTGCCCGTAGTAACTGCCGAAACAACCTATCCCGGTGCAACTTACGTTATTAATGATGCACCTGCATTACCTGATACAACTGAGGTTGTGGTGACCAGCGAAGACGAAACCAATACCACAACATATAGCATTGCGTTTACTGTTGCCCCGGAAAATCCTCTTTCTGACTATTGCTACACTGAAGTTTTTCACTTCGGCAATCCGGCCGAAGAGGCTTCAGCAATTTACCTCACCATAGCAAACATGGATGCTAATACCATGATCGTTGAGATTGAATCGGCCAATGACGATCCTGTGGATGTGTTGCTGGTTACAGGCGGCAGCGGAGCAGTAGTTTCGGAAGCTGATACGCTGGTGCCGGGAGTAATAAGCAGAACTTTAACATGGGCTGACGATCCGCCAACGGATGTTACATTAAATGTATTGTGGAGTAAAGATTCTTTCCCCGGTAACTGGCAGCTAAACGAAGGTGACATTACTGTGCCGTTTCTTGCCGGTTGTGAATTTATTGGCCCACCGCCCGTAACCTTCTTTCCGCAGAATGGAGCAACCGAAGTTACACTCGGCGTAAATCCAACCCTCACATTTTCCACGGCTGTTGAAATGGCTGACGGAAGTGAACTTACAAATGCTGATATTCCGGGTATTTTAACTTTCACGGAAGATGATGAAAATGGTCAGGCTGTTGCTTATGACGCTACCATCAATACTGAAAAAACAATAATAACCATTGTTCCTGATGGCGATTTGGCCGGTGAACAGGATTATTATCTGGCACTTGGAAATGAGTTGATACAATTGCAGGATAGCATCCTGATTCCAGGGAAAAGCGTAACTTTTAATACCGAAACAGCACCTAAGCCTTATCTTGAATTGGATGTTCAGGATAACTTTGAAGATGATGGATTTGCCACCATCGATAACTGGCAATTCCAGGATGGGCCGGATTTGGTTGAATTACCCATTATTGAAGAACCAGGGAATCCATCCAATCACGTTGCCGATTATAACCGTTCCGGTGACTTCCTTTACACCAATGCACAGGTAATCCTCGACCATCGTATGGATTTAACCGAACGCAATGAATTTGAGCTAAGGGTATTTTTCCCTGAATCAAACAACTACAGCGGACCACTCACTGATACTGCGGCCATTAAACTGCAAAACAGTTTGTTGGGTGCCAATGCATACCTCACTCAAACAGAGGTACTCATGCCTGTAACAACACTTGATGCCTGGCAAACAATTGTTTTTAGCTTCAGCGCAGTGGCGGATAGCGTTAATTACGACCAGATTGTTGTCCAATTGGGTGGTGAAAATCACAGTGAACCGGGT
>CAYNDN010000599.1:0-1954 GCA_964395075.1 uncultured Lentimicrobiaceae bacterium
AGATTATGCTATTAAGTATTCCAACAGGATATGCACCAATAGAATATCCATAAAGTGAGGTGTACTCCCGAACATCTTCACCGATTTGTTTGAGTTGCAGGAGGTATTCGTTAATCGTTTTTGATTCGATGATCACCACCTTACCCATTTTGTTGATGATTGGGCTATGGCGACGGTATCCGTCGTGGTCGAATTCCAGAATCCTTCTCCCGTCGTCCGTTATGCCGATGGTTCTGAAAGTTAAGCTCTTGCCAACACCCGGTAGGTTCAACACGTTTCTGTCGGTTCCGAGGAATGGCAATCCGGCCTTTTGGCGCAATGCCTGAATTTTCTCCGCTATTTTCTCCGCTTCATTCGGAAAATTCTTGATCTCCTCATAAAACTCTTCGGGAATTTCTCCAATTTTTTTCTCTTCTATCTGCTCCTGGACCGCCCTGGCGTTGGTAGCAAAATTGTGTTTGTTTTCCTGGTAACCCTTCACCGTAAATGTGTAATATGTCATCACACCAATATCGTTGAGGACTTTGCGCAATTTGGCAGTATGTCCCCTTACGGAAGCTGCAGTGGTAAACACCTGTTGATTTGTTACAATCCATCCGGCTGAACGGATTTTTTCGATACCTGTTTTTACTTCGGGAGTAATTTCCATGGCAGATTCAAAATGGCTCTGAACCACAAATTGCTTAAACCCGATTTTTGAAGCTTTGCGTTTGAAGGATGCAAGTATCTCAACAAAATTATTGGTTATTCGCTGTGGCAGATATACCGGCAGCCTCGTGCCCAAACGCACTCTGAGCATTTCAGCATATTTTTCGCCATTAGGCCTGGCTTTGTTGGCCTCAATCTTGCGCAATGCCATTTCAAAAATCTCATCAAGTATAAACTGCAAGGATTTGTCTGCACTCATCAAAGCATCGCCACCGGTTATCAAAATATCTCTCAGTTGCGAATCATTTTCGTAGTAGCTGAGTAAGCGTTTCAATTTATCAGGCCATTTTTCTTGGGGTTTAAGTTTTTCGAGATCAAAATTGAGGTGGCCGCTCTGGAAATCATACATTCGCTGGCATGAAACACACAATCCGCCACATGCGCGGCCAACAGTGTCAGGAATCAAAATCGCCACCTCGGGATAACGCCGGTGAACATTATGTAATTCCGGAAGCAACCACCCGGCAGCATTGGGTTCGCCCGGCTTCACTTGATCTTCCATTTCCCAGGCCACAATCTCACCAAATTCATCGATAAGCTCACGGCTAACAAAAATGTAATCGTGAATGGCCTGATCGGCACCTTTTGCAAATTCAGGCTCATTTACATTAAGCAGAGATAAATAATATGGATTAACAAAAATCGGGATGCCCTTTTCGCGTGCATCTTTAAAAAGTTTCACGGTTTCCCTTTCCAGGGAATGGCCGAGCATTTCGTCGAGCAGTTCCGGTTCACGAATAGCAAACTTCAGATGAAAATGACTGGTTTTCCACCAATCACATGCACGTGTCATCTTTTCTTCTTTGCTCATTCCCGGCTCAAAAACATACCTTGTACTTTTGATTTTTTTTTCGTCGATGTTCTGAATAATAATATTAAGAATGCGCTTTTTGTTGACTTCGCGCATTTCCACAATCTCTGGGTTGAGCCCCGAAGGATGACGATCCATCCACTCATTGATCTGGGCATTATCCGGCTCAGTAGGCTTAAGCTTGCCGTTAAATTGCCTGAACAGATAAAACATATCCATCAAATAGGCAGGATCGGCATCGGACTTGCCATGCCTGATGATGTGCCATAGTGTTCCAAAGGGATTGTTGATAATTTTTTGGCCTTTAAAGTTCAGGTCTTCAAAAGTACGGCCCGTATTATCGATGTAGTCAAGAATGCGTATTGCGGCTACATCGCGCCATGAAAGATTTTCTCCGGCTTCACGGCCCTGCTCTTTAAACTGGTAGAAACGCAG
>CAYNDN010000599.1:1964-3272 GCA_964395075.1 uncultured Lentimicrobiaceae bacterium
AATAAAACCCATGCTTTTAGCTCGTTGAGTGCGCCTGGCAAATCAGAAGCATGGGTAAAAATGTCTTTGAGCTTTGGATTCTCCCCAAGGAAAACTTCAAGGAACTTCCCGTCGTTGATAGATTTGGATACAAGTGATAAATTTTCAAGAAACATGTCTGTTTAGCTATTTTTAGATTCAGTAAAACGGGGCTGAGTTAACCTCTGATCATGGAGCAAAAACTTGCCAAAAAGGAGCAATGCATTGCATTACTTACTGAAAAAGTGATGGTTACGAATCTTTAGAACCCCTATTATCAATTTTCATGCAAATGTACGATTTTTTGGGAAAATTTTCAAACAGTCCTGCTCTTCAAACCATATCATAACGAAAACTTAATTGATGCATTATGCTTTCAGGGCTGGTCAACTCAGCGAATGACAGGAATACCGGGAAGCCGGCTGGGGCTTTTGCAAAATTTAACAAACCTTTCCTGCTCCTGCTTGTTTTTCATTATTTTTTAAAACTCAAAACCATGATAAGTAAAGCCAGAGATAAAATTAGCCCACAGGAAATGAAGATGTGGCAGGAATCTCGGGAATCTGCATTTTGGATACATTTATTTAAAGAATGGGGTTATTGAAGCGAATGACGGTATACTTACCGGAGGCGAATTTACCATCGATATGAAATCGATCGCACAAAATGGAACGTAATGTATGGTTCAGGCCGCTTTTTTGAACGCTTAGGCATTCACCTGGTAAACGATAATATCACGCTGCAACTGTTCATAACTGCTCAATAGTTTAACCTGGCCTATTCATAATCATAAATGACGGGGCAAAAAATATTCCCACTGATTATTTTTCCTCCTAAAATTTTCTTGAATTATTGGATTAAATCTTTTTTTCGAGTGCTATTAGCTCAACATATTAATTATTTAGTCTGTTACAGAACGACGATAAACTGCATTCATCAGAAAAATTGTCATCGAATTTTTCTAATTTATCGAATTGATTTCCCCTGCTGTCAGCAGGGGAAAAATTCGTTTAATTCCCACCTTCATATCATTATGGTGGGCAGACGATACATTAGATGATCATAATAAATTTGATGTTTTCCTGAACTTCAATCAATGCTAAAAACCACAATGAGTAATATCAGATCTATTAAAGTTTATACTATGTACAAGCATTAAAAAGAATTACCGAAATATTTGGGTTTTATGTTTTTTTAGCACTCGAAAAAAAGATTTAGCGAATTATTGAGGTTAGGCGCTTAGGCTACAAAACTAACCAACATGTTGTTCGTTTTACATGTTGTCGGATT
>CAYNDN010000600.1:0-1515 GCA_964395075.1 uncultured Lentimicrobiaceae bacterium
TTGTTTCCTGATAAAGCAAAAAATATCCGGTCGTTTCCTCCGAGAACAGAAACATGTTCCTTTGTGCCATTCCAGTTGCTTTCCCAGCCTTTTATTGCCCGGGCTTTAATCTTCCATGATTCAAAGGGTCGGGCTTTTTCGGTAACCAGGTTGAGTACTGCGCCGAAGTTTGGCCCATAGCGCAGTGCGTAAGGCCCTTTTAGGATTTCAACATAGGTGATGTCGTTGATGTCGATGTGTGATGCTGCCGGATCCATACGGTTGGGGCATCCGCCTTCAATTTTCTGTCCCGTATTTGTTTGTACATTCAATTGTCCGAATTTAAGACCGCGAACTACTGGGTCAATGTTTCCGCCACCCTTTCGGATTCCTGAAACATTCGGTTCCATCCTTAAAAAATCTCCGATATCGCGTGCCGGGAGTTTTGCGATCTGATCCTTTTTAACTACCTCCTTTATGTATGGGTCGATGTTAAAGGCAAGCTCTGTAATTTCAATACCTTCCAGGAATTTTACGTCAGGCTCCAGCGTGATCTCAAGGTTCTTTTGCTCACCGGCTGCCAGTTCAAATTCGTGTGTTTGTGAAATGCAGCCCAGGTGGCTAACAATCAGGGTGTAATTGCCCGGTGCGAGATTGGTGAAGCTAAACCGGCCTTTTGCATTTGTGGTTGTTCCCAGGTTTCCGGGTTGCAGCACTATTTCTGCCTGCGAAACCAGATCTCCGGTTTCATCAGAAAGAACATGTCCGGTAAGCGACGCTGAATTTTGTCCGACGGCATTTGAAGTTAAAACCAGGAGTAACGCCCATAAAAAGGCAAGAGATGATAAGTGAATTTTGTATTTTTTCATATCATATTTTCTTGAGTACACAAAATTAAATGATTTTAATATGTTATTTCTTAGAAATGATTCTAAATTAAAACCAGGGCAAAAAAAAATCCCCGAAGGTAAGGCCTTCAGGGATTTGAGAGAAATAGTATCTGTTATGAATTAGTTGCGGTTCATGCAATTCAGGTCATCGAAAGCAATTTCCAGGCGCTTTACCATACTCACTTCACCTTCGCGCAGCCATTTGCGTGGATCGTAATATTTCTTGTTTGGCTTGTCATCACCATCAGGATTGCCGATTTGTCCCTGAAGGTAGCCTTCGTTTTTCTTGTAATAGTTCATCACACCTTCCCAGGTTGCCCATTGGGTATCGGTGTCAATGTTCATCTTAATGGCACCATAACCTATGGCTTCACGGATTTTTTCCTGCGGTGAGCCTGAGCCTCCATGGAAAACAAAGTTTACAGGATTGTGATCAGTATTGAATTTCTTTTGAATAAACTCCTGTGAGTTTTTCAGGATGACTGGCTCCAGTTTTACATTACCTGGCTTGTAAACACCATGTACGTTACCGAATGCAGCAGCAATGGTGAAACGTGGGCTTACTTTCATCAGTTCCTCGTAAGCATACGATACTTCCTCAGGCTGGGTGTAAAGCTTGGAACTGTCAACATCAGTATTGTCAACA
>CAYNDN010000600.1:1525-3260 GCA_964395075.1 uncultured Lentimicrobiaceae bacterium
CATCTTCTTCACCACCGGTAATTCCAAGTTCAATTTCCAGGGTCATGCCCATTTTGCTCATGCGCTCAAGATATTTCTTGCAGATATCAATATTTTCTTCAAGCGGTTCTTCCGAAAGGTCGAGCATGTGGGAGCTAAACAGCGGCTTACCGTGTTGGGCATAAAACTTTTCACCCTCGTCAAGCAGGCCATCAATCCATGGAAGGAGTTTTTTGGCAGCATGGTCGGTATGCAGAATTACCGGAACACCGTAGAGTTCAGCCATTTTATGAACATGCATGGCACCTGAAACGGCACCTGCAATGGCTGATTGTTCATTTTGGTTAGAAAGGCTCTTGCCGGCATAAAAAGCGGCACCACCATTCGAAAACTGGATGATAACAGGTGAGTTTACTTTGGCTGCAACCTCAAGTGTTGCATTAACTGAATTTGTTCCAACAACATTTACTGCAGGGATCGCAAAGCTTTCCTTGCGCGCAATTTCAAGGATTTTTTGAACGTCATCACCTGAAACAACACCTGGCTTAACAGCATTTAATACTTTATTCGACATAATATTATTTGGTTTAAAAATTAACTTTTCAATTAAGTGTGCAAATGTAAGCTTTATTGTGTTTTATTTTCGGGGTGGATATCTTTAACTAATTGTTAATAATGGTGTTCCAAAATGCCGGAGAAAGTTGGATTGGAATCAAACTTCGGTTGAAAGGAAGAAATAGGCTGCAAAGTTTGCAATAATTTAATATTGGCTAAAAAGGGTTGGTTTCCAGGAATTTGGAAATGAGCCTCGAAACCGGAAATTCTTGAATTACTGATGCATGGACTTTTTGATACCCTTCGATTGGTGTAAAATTTTCTACACTGATTTCCAACACCAGAAATTTGGCTGTAATTTTTTGGTGTGTAAGCTGATGGTTAAAGGATTGTGAAATGTTTTTGATGATAAATTCCTGATTGTTGATTATCGAATTCAGGTTCGGGGATTCCAGGATTTTTTCAATAGATTCATCGGCTGGTAATTCAATCAGCGGAAACTCATACAGACCTTTCCAGATGTCGTTTCCCGATCTTTTCTTAAGGAATGTGTATTGGTTTTTCCCACTATGGAGTTTCAGCACCAGATAATAAAAATACCTGTTCCTGATTTTTAGCTTCGACAATTTCCTTGGTAATTCTGAAACCCGGTTTTGTTTGAAAGCCAGACACTTTGAAGAAAAAATGCAGTTTTCGCAATCGGGATTTTTAGGTTTGCACCATGTGGCTCCAAATTCCATCATGGCCTGGTTGAATTTACCCGGTTCGTTTTTGTCAATCAGGTTTTTCAGTGCTTTTTCAATTTCCGCTTTACCACCGGCGGAATCAACGGCATCCTGAATTGCAAACCAGCGGCTTACAACACGCATCACGTTTCCATCGATCACCGGCCAGGGTTCATGAAAAACTATGGATGAAATGGCTGCAGCGGTGTAAGGGCCAACACCTTTTAATTTTATAATATCATCATAATTATCAGGAAATTTCCCATCCAGTTCCTCCATGATGTACTTTGCAGTAAGATGCATGTTTCTTGCCCGGGAATAGTAACCCAGCCCCTGCCAGAGCTTCAGCACGGTGTCTTCCTTTGCATTTGCCAAATCGCTGATTTGAGGGAAGTGATCAACGAATTTCAAATAATAATTCATGCCCTGGTCAACTCGTGTTTGCTGAAGGATAATTTCTGAAAGCCAGATTTTGT
>CAYNDN010000601.1:0-3251 GCA_964395075.1 uncultured Lentimicrobiaceae bacterium
TTTTTCAGCAAATCTGTTTAGCCGTGCCCCGCAGGCAAACTTGTTTGCCGAGGAGAGCGGCAACTTGCATGAACGATTGCTGGGTTTAATTTTGAAGAATTGGCCTGATTAGCTAAAAAAGATATCCTTTTCCCAATTGGGGCTTTTCAACACATCTTTTGTGACAAAGTCAATAAGAGCTTCTGCAGCGTCGATAAATTTTTCTGTATACCTCGCTCTAGATGAAACCGGAGGGCATGCTTTATTGCCATGGGCAATGTTATTTCGTAATTGAGCCAAACCTTTTGTAAATAGTATTTTCCATGAGTCAACAGTAATATCTTCACTATCCCATTTTACACGATTTTCTGTCTTTACCAAAAATTGTGGGGTGGTCTTTTTGAATATTTCAAAACCCCTTTCGGCAAAGTCGAATTCGGAAAACGTGTATTTACTTGCAACAACTTTCCCAAGTTTGATCCAATTGACTCCGGTGATCTTATTATTACAATTTTTAAGAGCAAATTCGTTGTCTCCAAAAGTTATCAAAAAGAATTCGAACTTCGATAAGTGAAGCATAAAGTTGGCAATTTTGTTCTCTATATCGTTGGTCATAATAATAATAGTAGTAGAAAAAAATTAACAAGTAAACGAGAGCAGGTTCTCAAGGCCATGAAGGAATGGATGAGAACCCAGCTTGCGCGGGCAGATTTTCTATTGTAAATTTAAGTGGTTGAATTTTGCAGTAACTGAGAGGATAGTTTGATGAACCAATCTCCTAATATTTTCAAATATGCAACGAGTGAATTGTCCCAAGACGCTGTAATTTGCTATTTCGCTAAATGGGCAGATTCCGAATTTTCTGGGCCGATGCATGATTTCGGCATAGCTTTCGTGAATGCTTTACTTGAAAAAAAAGGCTTTTTAAATACAAAGATCCAACAAGTTGAGGTTTTTAAACAGGTCGACAAGATTGACGTTCTATTAGAAGTTAATGATAACGAATTCGCGGTTATCATTGAAGATAAAACCGTAACGCATAACCATAGTAATCAATTACGGAATCATTATAAATATGTAACCCACAACAAAAAAAATAAGAAATATACGAATATTGTCCCGATTTATTTCAAAACTTACGATCAGTGTTCCTATGAATATTTAAAAAATATCGAGGATCCTGAACAAAAAGAGGACCCAATCACTTATTACCCTTTTTTAAGATCGGACTTGCTACCTTTAATGCGGTTGTGGAAAGAAAAAATGCAATGACCAGATTTTTCAACAATATTTGGATCATTTAGAAAAAATAGAAACAGATTGTAAAGAAGGCCTGATCGGATTTTTAATTGAGTTACAAGACTATGTTGCATCTATTGGTTGGGGGTATGTTCACAACCCGTCTGGAGGATTTTACGGATTTTGGGGGGATTTAGATAATTGTACCTTTAATGAGCGAGACAACCCGCATATTCATGCATATTTTCAAGTTTGTTTTAATGATGAAAATACTATCTTCCAAATCCGCATCGATGCACAGGAAACGTCTAATTCCAGTCAAAGAAGTGAACTTAGGAATGAGGCCAACAGATGGTTTACTAATAAATATAATGAATTAAAAAAACCTAGCCGATTTGGGAATGGAAAAACCATGACCGTTGCCGAAAAACATTTTAAGCCATGGAAGGAAAGCCGTGTTGAAATTAGAGATTTTTTTGTTAAAATGCCGGTCAAGACGAAGTATTGAAAGTCTTAACCACCGTTTACACTAGATCTACTCTACTTATGGGCATATTCAATTTCCCCTTGACAAATACACCCAAAAGTTGTATTATTCCATGCAATTTTTATGGCTTCAAATTAGATGAGCTCCTAACCAAATTTTTTGGATGGAAATGCGAAGCAAAATGGGGCAGCGCAAGCAAAATTGTATGCCATTTTCTGGAATTTTCTGGATTTACGGGAGGGCTTTCTGTTGTACCCTATTGTACCCGCTTGCACCCTCTTTTACCCGCTTTGCGCCCGCAATTCACCCCCAAAATACCGCGGAAATTGAGGCTCTACCCGTTTTCACCCGCTTGGGCGGGTCGGCCATAATTTACGTTTCGTTTTCGTGCCGATTGTGTTAGAAATAGGCTTGTTTTAGCCATTTAACCGCAAAAAAGGACTGCCACCATGAGCACTGCATCCCAAAAAGTGATGATCACCGGCGCCCGGCCTACCGGCGCGCTGCATCTTGGCCATTACGTAGGGGCGCAGGCCAGCTGGGTGGCGCAACAACACCACTATAACCTGCATATTCTCATTGCAGATGTGCATATGCTCACCACCAAAAACAGTAAGGAAGACATTGCCCAAGCTGCTGATAAAGCAAGGGAAATGGTGAAGGATTCCATCGCGGCGGGGGTGGATCCGGCGCGGGTAACGTTTTATCTGCAATCGGCTATTCCAGAGATTTATGAGTTCTATACGTTACTGCAAAGTTTAGTAACGGTGCCGCGGCTAGAACGCTTGCCCAGCTTGAAGGAAATGGCCCAAGGCCTCACAGATACCGAGATGCCTTTTGCGCTGTTGGGCTATCCAGTTTTACAGGCGGCCGACGTTTTGTGCCTGAATGCAGATGTTGTCCCTGTGGGCAAAGATAACGCCGCACATATTGAAATTACAAGGGAAATCGCTCGACGCTTTAACTTTAAGTATGGCGAAACCCTCAAAGAGCCTGAAACGCTTTTTACAGAAACTCCCTTGCTGATAGGTACTGATGGCAAGGCAAAAATGAGCAAAAGCCTTGGAAATGCCATAAATCTTTCGGACGATACGGCTACGGTTCAGAAAAAAGTGAGGTCTATGTTTACCGATCCTAACCGGATTCGGGCCGATATTCCGGGCACAGTGGAGGGCAATCCTGTATTCATTTATCACGATATTTTTACGCCAGATAAAGCGTTGGTAGAGGATATGAAAACCCGCTATCGTGCTGGAAATATTACAGATACTGAGGTGAAAGATCATTTGATTACATCGCTGGAGACCTTCCTCGCACCCATCCGGGAGCGCCGCGCCGCGTTGGATGCCCAGCCTTCCGGTTATGTGGACAAACTCATCAAGGAAGGCACAGAAAAAACCCGCGAGCTGGTTCAGCACAACCTGAAAGCCATGAAAAAAGCCATGGGAATCAGCGGCATCCGCAATGCTATCTGGCGCAAAGCCGAGCAGGCGGGGTAATACTTCAAGGCAATACAACCCGACGAGACTGCTCCGGAAAATTAATC
>CAYNDN010000602.1:0-848 GCA_964395075.1 uncultured Lentimicrobiaceae bacterium
GTGTTAAGCAGGTTCACGGCATCCACAAATACCTTCAGGTTTTGGTTAACAACATAATGGGCATTGAAATCGAGGTGCCAGGCTTCGCCGTAGTATTCATCCAGGTCTTTGTCGGCGCCGAGTTCGTTGAGGAAAGTATCGTGGTAGTTGGCCGAAACTTTTCCGTATATCCTCCCATCATCGTAGAACAAGGCGAGGTTGGCCGCATGTTTCGACTGGCCGGGCAGCTTGATCTGCTCTTCTCCTTCAATGGAAATTTGTGGCAGGAAATCCGCTCCCCAGTCAATTACTGCATCAGAATAGTTTGCTGGCTTTCGCCGGTTGATGTAGGCCTCCGACTCAGTAAATGTATAATTGAGGAACAAGCCGAAATTACTCATGAATCCATTCAGGAAGTTTAGCTTGGACTGGTATTGCAACTCGGCACCATAAACCGACGCCTGATTTCCGTTGAGCGGAATGGTGATTTCAACCAATGAGGCATCCAAAGTTCCTTCGTGGGCGTAGGTGCGATAGAAAAAGATGAAGTTGTCGATATTTTTATAAAAAAGCCCACCGGAAATAATGCCTGCATTTAATAGGTATTTTTCGGCCAGCACATCAACATTGGTGGCTTTGGGGAAATTCAGGTCAGGGTTTCCATACTTCACCTGGTCGCGGTCTTCTTCGCGATACGGGATTACATCTTCAAAATTTGGCCTTGAAAAAGTATAGGTTACTGCCGCCCGCAGGTTGAAGTTCTCGGTAAAGCTATATTTAACCTGGAACTGCGGCAGGAAAAAATCGTGGGGGCGTTTGTCGGAGATGGTATCCACATCAAGATAGTTTCCGTAATTGTCGAGTATGGG
>CAYNDN010000602.1:858-3250 GCA_964395075.1 uncultured Lentimicrobiaceae bacterium
GGGTTCGCGGCCTTCGTAGGCTATTTCGGTGCGTTCGTAGCGCACCCCGCCCAGCAGCATAAGTTTGTTTATGTCGTGGCGAAACATGGCATAGCCGGCATAAATATCTTCGTCGGCCTGGTAATCTTCGTTGAAGGATGCTTCGCGCGTTTCGTTGCGGTTTATAATAAAAAACTGGGGATAAAATTCATAAAAATCCCGAAGCATCTGATGCGAAGGCATATAGTCGAGCGTGTAATAATCTTTACCCAGCAGGTTGTTATCAACAAAACCGTCGTTTACAGTTTCGAGCGACAGCCTGGGGCCTTCGCCGGGATAAATGTTTGAGGTTTGGTTATAAGCACCAAACTCGATGGCCCGGATATCGCGTTCTTTGTGCTTGCTGCGCATTTTGCCTCCAACCTTCAGATAGCCGCTTCCTTTGTTGCCGAGGTTATAAGGAATTTGGAAGTTGACCTTTGCGGTGATGTTTTCATCCGTGGTTTTGTGAGACTCGAACAACAACTCATCCATTTCATAATTATCATAGTCGTAAGCATTTTGTGCATTGTTCGGATCAGGAAATGTTGGTCTGGGATAATCGGGGTTTTCCAGGTCAAACTTTATGGCAATGGCCTGCCCGGGGCTCTCAAAACGCGATTCGATCCGGTTGGGCTGATCTTCGCCGGCAAAGGCGTAAGCCACTTCATAATCAATTATTATCCCTGAGAGCAAAGTATGCTCGCCACCTAAATTCAGCGTGTTTACGCTTTGCACTTTTTTGCGGGCTTTCACATCGTGGTCAATGCCACCATAGAGATAATATTTAGCAGAAAGCGGGTCGTCGAGGGTGTAGATTTTACGGCGGCGCACCTCATCATCCGAAAACTGGTTGAACATGCCCCGCAGATAAACAAACGAATTTTTGCTGAACTCGTAATCGAGCGTTGCACTCAAGCCCACCCGGGTCCGGGTAATGTCGTAATGCCGGAGCTGAAACTCACGATAATGCACGTAATAATTGTCGATGCTGTCGCCGGTACTTCCCCAAAAGGGGCCTTTGGCATACACAAACTCCATATTGTCGGAGCCATATTTATTGATGTAATAACTTCCGTTGAAATGCACACCAAATTTTCCGTACCGGTTTCCGTACGAAAACTGGGTACGGTAGTTCGGGGTTTGTCTGAGGTCGCTGTAACCGCCTGCAAGTGTGGCATTGATTTCAGGCTTTTTGCCCGAGGCTTTTTTGGTGATGATATTCACATTGCCGCCAATTCCGTCAGCATCCATATCGGGGGTCAGCACTTTGGTGATCTCAATTTGCTCAATCTGGTCGGCTGAAATCACATCCATGCCCACATACCTTGCGCCACCTTCGGGTGATGGAATTTGTTCGCCATTGATGTTGAAGTTGGTAAGCTCGGGTGGCGTGCCCCGCAATTGCACATACTTTCCCTCGCCCTGGTCGCGCTGCAGCGTTATGCCGGGAATGCGCTGAATGGCCTCAGCGGCATTCATATCCGGAAACTCACTGATCTGTTCTCTTGAAACAACATTTTTTATGTTCACGGCTTCTTTCTGCTGTATCATAGCCTCCACCTGGCCTTCGGCTTTCCCGTGTACCTGAATCTGCTCCAGCATAGTTGAACCCGGTTGCAGCCTGATTACAAATACCGGATTTGGATCATTGGCAAAATCATGCGGTATCGTATCGGGCTGGTAACCGATGTATGAAGCAATGATCCTGATATTTTGCTGACGGATTTTTTCGATCCGGAAATTTCCATCAATATCGGTAGTAATACCACGCTGGGTATTTTCGATTTGGATGGTGGCTCCCGGCAGTTGTTCACCACTTTGCCTGTCGCTTACCTTACCGGAAATGGAATAGTTTTGGGCAGATATCTGCGCGGTCATCAAAAATAGTGTGCAGATAATAATTGATCTGATCAGTAAATTTTGGTTCATATCAAGCAAGGGTTAAATAAAAACTGCCTGAAAAGCTGCCGCAATGGCACCCATCAGGCAGATTTGTCAAATTAAAAAGTTGTTGTAGCTAAAACTATTTTATGATGAGTTTTTGGGTGTAATTATCTTCACCCTGAACTGCATGAACGATATAAACACCTTTGGTGAGGCTGCTTACGTTGAGCGTTGCCGAGCGGGTAGCGTTAAAATCATTCTCAAGCACCAGTTTACCTGATTGGTCATATACCTTAACACTTACAGGAGATTCTTCATCAAAAGTAAGATTTACAATGCCATCCTGTGTTGGATTAGGATAAAGCTCCAACGACTGAAAGCTGGTATAACCTTCACCAATGGAGGTTCCACCTGAATAAAAAATCACAAGCTTAGGCCTTCTTTCGGGGTGGTTCTGGCCGTCTCCGCCATCTTCGGGGTCGGCAAT
>CAYNDN010000603.1:0-2141 GCA_964395075.1 uncultured Lentimicrobiaceae bacterium
ACTTACAACTCATATTCTGCCAAATAATGGCAGAATATGAGTTGTAAGTTTCTAAGAAGCAAAAAGGAAAAAAACAACTCATGGATTGAAGTATATGAAAATTGCCATCGCAAGTGGAAAAGGAGGCACCGGAAAAACTACCGTTGCAGTTAACTTGTATCACACCATAGCAAAATATTTTGATGCGGAGGTTATGCTTGCCGATTGTGATGTTGAGGAGCCAAATGATGCACTGTTTTTTGAACATCAAGAGTATGTGGAGGAGCAACCGGTCGAGTTGCAGGTGCCAATGATTGACCCTGAAAAGTGCACCTTTTGCAGAAAGTGCGTGGAATATTGTGAGTTCAATGCAATCAATGTTATTCCGCCCCTTCATCATGCTGAGGTTTCAACAGATTTATGCCATGCCTGCGGAGCCTGCCTGCATGCTTGTGATTTTGGTGCTATTAAGGAGTATCCACACGAAATCGGGAAAATCAGGAGCTTTAGCTTATCACACGGAAGCGGTCTCACCGAAGGTAGGTTGAATGTGGGCAGTGCACTTCAAACTCCCGTTATTCGCTTTCTGAAATCCAAACTCCCCAACTCCGAAAAAATCATCCTGTATGACGCTCCCCCCGGAACATCTTGTTCTGTTGTAACCACCATTAGCGATGCCGATTTCGTAATTCTCGTAACGGAGCCTACGCCATTTGGACTGCACGATTTAAAGCTTGCCATTGAGCTGGTGAGAGCAATGGAAAAACCATTTGGCGTGGTTATCAACAAATCCGGAATTGGCAACGACGAATTGAAAAAATATGTCCAAAAGGAAAATATCATGGTTATCGCTGAAATCCCTTTCAGCAGGGAAATTGCGAAGCATTATTCCGATAATCAGCTGTTGGCGGAAGTGGTAGAGGGCTATTGGGAATACTTTTTCGGGATGCTGGACAAAATCTTTAAAACCGTGAAGAAATGATTAGCGAAATAACCATCCTGAGTGGAAAAGGTGGAACCGGAAAAACTTCGGTTACAGCAGCTTTGGCTTCGGTGGCAAAGGATGCGATATATTGCGATTGTGATGTGGATGCTTCAGATTTGCATTTGTTGCTCAACCCGCAGGTTAAGGAGTCCCATGATTTCAGCAGCGGTTTAAAAGCGGTGATCGATCCTGAGCAATGTATTTCATGTGGAATCTGTGCGGAAGCGTGTCGGTTTATGGCCATTAGCCAACCTAAAGATGGGCTGTTCGTAGTTGACCCTTTTAGTTGTGAAGGATGCCGGTTGTGCGAACGTATCTGCCCGGCCGATGCCATTTATAGCGTTGAAAATAAAAATAATGCCTGGTATGTTTCCGAAACGCGGTTTGGCCCGATGGTTCATGCCCGTATGGGCCCCGGCGAGGAAAATTCCGGAAAACTTGTTACCACAGTCCGAAACAAAGCCAAAGAAATAGCCAAATCAAAACAATTGACTTATATTCTGAACGATGGCCCACCCGGAATTGGCTGTCCCGTAATTGCTTCTCTCACCGGTGTAAAAAAAGTATTGCTTGTGGTGGAGCCTTCAAAAACCGGTATCCATGATATCAAGCGGCTTGTGGAACTAACCCGCAAATTCAGCATTCCGGCTTATGCGATGATCAATAAACAAGATTTAAATCCTGAAATGACACAACTTGCCGGGCAAATGCTTGCCGGTTTTGATATTCCTGTGCTTGGAAAACTGGATTTTGACCCACGCTTTACCAAAGCCATGATTGAGGGGAAAACCATTGTAGAGTATGCGCCCGTATCATCAATATCACAAACGATTAAATGGATTTACAAACAATTACTTGCTGAATGATGAAAATAAAACATGTAGGTCTTGCAGTAAAAAGGCCGGATATAGAAAGTTTTTATCAGGATATTCTGGGTTTTGAATCCCTGCATAAATTCAACGTGGATGGGGCACATGCTTCAAAGATATTTGGTTTGCTGGGTTCGGTGGATGTTGAAATAATGAAGTTTGATGGGATTCAATTTGAGCTGTTTGTTTCGGGATGCGGACAATTTACAACCTATGGGCATATCTGTCTGGAAACCCATAAAGCCAGTGAAATTTTTAATAAAGCAGTAATTGCCGGATTTTATGGTTACGAGCATAAAAGCGGGAGG
>CAYNDN010000603.1:2151-3247 GCA_964395075.1 uncultured Lentimicrobiaceae bacterium
GGTTTATTCGGGATCATTCAGACAATTTATTTGAATTAAAGGAGCAATAATTATGGAACCACAACCAATTGTTTTTGGGCCTGTTCCCTCCCGCAGACTGGGAAAAAGCATTGGTATCAATAACATTCCGCCGAAAGTGTGTTCGTTTGCCTGTGTATATTGCCAGGTTGGGCGCACTTTTGAAATGACGGCCAAACGACGATCATTTTATTCTCCTGATGAAATTATTCGTGAAGTAGCAGAAAAAATCAGCAACAGCAAAATCGCCGGAGAGCCCATCGATTACCTAACCATTGTTCCTGACGGTGAGCCAACGCTGGATATCAATCTGGGGAAACTGATCAACGGCCTCAAACAGTTTGGATATCCGGTAGCTGTGATCACAAACTCAACATTATTATCCGATGAATATGTCAGGGAAGAAATTTCACAGGCTAATTATGTTTCCGTGAAGCTTGACGGTTCATCTCAGGAAACCCTCAAAAAAGTGAACCGGCCGGTTAAAACCCTGAATTTTGATGCGCTGATCGAAGGAATGGTTCAGTTCTCAAAATCATATCAGGGTGAGCTGGTGAGTGAGAGCATGTTTGTAAGACAGTTGAACGACTCACTGGATTCCATTGGAGATATTGCTGACCTGCTGGCAAAGATATCTCCAGGCACAGCATATATTGCTACACCCACACGTCCCACGGCTGTGAAGGGAATCCTGCCTGCGGATGAAGGTAATTTAACGGCAGCTTACCGCATTTTCAAAGATCATAAACTTAACCCTGAATTTTTGATTGGATACGAAGGAGATGCGTTTTCATCATCAGGAGACGCACGTTTAGACTTGCTGAGTATCACGGCTGTGCATCCCATGCGAAAATCAGCAGTTGAAAAATTACTTCTTAAATCCGGGCAAACCTGGCAGATATTGGATAATTTAATTGATGAAGGACTGATAAGAAAAATCAGATTTGGAAACGAAACCTATTTTGCCCGCAAGCTGAAACCTTTGTTCAGCAAATAAATGGCTCTCCTTTTATAATCACTTTTTCATTCCTGCCCTGGTATATGCTCAAAACTTTAGTGAATCAAAAAAAATGATCCT
>CAYNDN010000604.1:0-3247 GCA_964395075.1 uncultured Lentimicrobiaceae bacterium
TTTGATTGGAGAGGTCATTCCACCTCACCCTGAACAACAGAGAATCGTGGTGAAAATCTGTATAAATACGCAGGCTGTCGATGCCAACACCCAGGCTGTTGGATTGCGTAGGTTCGCGCAACAAAACATTTTCAAATTTCATTACTGTGGTCAGTGTTTCATTGTTGGAGGTGGTTTTCAGGATGTAGTCGTTTATTTTTATACCCGACAGGGTTATCCATTCGGCACTTGCTTTAATGTTGGTCGTGTTTTCAGGCAGGTTCAACCGGCCATTAATTGATGAGCCAGGTGCAATTTCAAGAGCCGGCACAAATAAACTGGTGAGAGATTTTGTGTTTTTTAATTGTACATCAAATTGTAAACGTTGTGTTTTTACGGGTAAATTTTCCTCGCTTATTTTTTTTGCAAGGTTTGGGGAATAACTGTTAAGGTATTGCCTGATTGAGGGTACAATGGTGCTGAGGGTGTAATCGCCGTCGATGGTAATATCGGTGAAGTCTGATAGTATCAGTAATCTGTTGTGGCCGTTTTCGATTTGCATCGATTCGAGTCTGAGCGTATCCATGAAATAGGTTGCATTACCTTCGGTATATATTGTGCTGTCGAAAGTTACACTGCCTCTGATATCGTTGATACCTGTGGCCGTAAAATCGAAATCCATGGTGGTGGTAAGCACACTGATAGAATCGCGGTTCAGAAGCCGAAGATTTGTAAGGTTGGCGTGATTGATCGCAGAATGAAAGTCGAAACGTGGTTTTTCTTCTTCAAAATCAATCAAACCAACAAATGTAAAATCCAGATTTTTATCTCTGATGTTTGTATGTCCTTCAAAAACAAAATCGCTAAAAGTACCATCAACGGTAATGTTTTGGTATTTGTAGTCATTAAAAAACAGCGACCTGATCGTGCCGTTTGCTTTCAGATCGAGCGATTGAAGCGATAACCCTTTACCATCAACATTGATCACAAAACTTGTTTTTCCGAGTTGCGGGCTTGCTGACAGCAATTTACCGGCATCGAGATTGGTGGCAATAAGGTCGCCGGTATAGGAGAGCAGGTTGGTCTTCTTATCGGTAATCAGTACAATGTCAGTCTTAAGTTTTCCCAGTTCGCTGCTAAACAAGGCATTGGCCAGGAAGTCGTTGTAAAAACCGGTGAATTTTCCTTTTATCTCAACCACGCCCATTTTTGTGATCAAATCCGGAACTGAAATAGGAGGAGCATTGGCCGGTAGGGCGAATGAGCGCACATCATCAGTGTGGGATTTCAGTTGCCTGATGTCGGCATGGATAAAGGTTTCAGTGATATTTGGCAACCCGTTCATTTTTACAGAGCCGTCAAAATGTGTGTGTTTTCCATATCCAAAACTGAAATTTTTCCCCACGAAGTTATCTACTGTTCCGCTAAAAAATCCTTCAATCTCTATCCGGTCTGTCATCGAAAACATGGTTTCGGCAAAGTAGCCAATGTCGCTCATCTCAAGGGTAGTTTTCCTAAAATTTCCTTTAAACTGAACATCTGTAATAAAATCAGAAAATGCTGCCAGGCTTTCATATTTAAACGCAAGGTCCAGATCAAGATTTGAGTTGTTGGTTACTATCACCAACTGGTTTGCAGTTAAGCCTGCCGGGCTAAAAGTTATTAGTCCGGAAAACTGGTTCAACTCAAAACCACTTTTTTCAATAAAGGCCAGGTTTTGAAAATCTGCACTTATGGTGTCGCCTCTGATTTTTACATCCGATGCCAGGATGTCCATATCTATCAGTTCGATGTTCTTAAAATCTATGGCATTGGTTGTTACTGATTCAGGTAAGTTTTCGTACAGGAAGTGGGCATTTCGTATCGAAAAGTTCTGAATTGTCAGGTGCCATGGTGATCTTTGTCTGTTAATGAGCAGGGTGTCCTGGTTTTTTGAAGCAAAATGATTGAGGTATTTCTGAAAGTTACCCGGTTCATCAGGGGTATATTTTCTGATCAGAAATTCCACGCCTTCCATCTCGAAACTTTTGATGATTATGGTTTCCCCGGCACGGTTTATTCCCCCGATCGAAAAATCAAACAGATCAATTTGTATCATTTTGTTTTTCCTGTTATCCAGGGCTGCCAGGTCTTTCAGGAAAAATTTTCCGGGAAGTCTCACCTGAATTTCCCCAACAGTGATCTCCATGCCCAACGACCTGGTTAAAAATCCAGCTGCCAGTTTCGATGCAAGAGTTTGTGCCTGTGGGTTTTGCAGCAACAAGGCAATCACAACCTGCAGCGAAATCAGGAAGGTAAGCACATAAACGATAATATGAAAAATCTTTTTTGCGATGGCTGCTCAAAATTAATATTTAAAACGCTGAAAATTAGCATGTAATATATGTACAGGTGTTTAAAGTGTTTTAATCGGCATTATTAACCATTAACCATTATCCACATGTATGCTTTTTCAAATTTGAATATAATAATGTAATAGTTCTGATAAATAACCGGAAATTTGCAAAATTATGATTTGTTTTCCGTAAATTCGCAATTCATTATTAACCTGAAAAACCTTTTCGATTATGACTATCAAAGGCTCCCACGTTGTTAAAAACCTCTTTGCAACCGTATTTGTATTGTTGCATTTTTCGCTAATTAGCCAGGTTAGCATAACTTCTGATGATATGCCCGCTCCGGGCGATACCATTAGATTTAGCAATGCGCTGAGTACCGAAGGAATTGATTATACCCTTACAGGCGAAAATTATGAATGGGATTTTTCATCCCTTACACCTTTGTTTCAGTCTGTTGATACATTTGCCAGCACCACATCGGTTCCTTTTTTGTACCAGTTGGTTTTTATTCCGGGCTTCGTGGCCAATCTGGCTCAAAAATATCCTGAGATAGATACACTTGGCATCCCGGTAACGGACCCATACCGGTTTTTCAAAAATACAAGCTCATCATATAATGATGTGGGATTTGCAGTAACAGTTGCCGATATTCCGTTACCACTTAAATTTGATGATCCGGATGTGATTTACAATTTTCCGGTTGAGTACGGTAACTCCAATACCAGCTACTCGGGTGTGGAATTTGCTATTCCGGATCTGGGATTCATCAGTATCGACCGACAGCGTATTAATGAGGTAGATGGCTGGGGAACCCTTACAACTTCGATGGGCACATACAATGTGGTAAGGATGAAATCATCTGTTATTGAGAAAGACAGTATTTATATTGATTCGATAAACTTCGGGCAGCCTATCAACCGGAATTATAT
>CAYNDN010000605.1:0-998 GCA_964395075.1 uncultured Lentimicrobiaceae bacterium
AGTAATCAATGTATTTATTTCATTTTATTTTTTTGATTTGCATTTCGAATCAGCCTTGTAAAAATGAATCAAATAAAACTGGTTGAATTTATCGATTTTTGAGAGACTGTTCTATTTATAAATATCAATGATAATTTCCTAAATTAAAGAAAATCAATAGCCCCATCATTTATGGCGGGGTATCAAAAAATTTCTATTAATTGTGAAATCCCGCTTGGTTTTATTTTGTATAAATTGAGGAAATGTTTAATTTTGAAAATTGATGTAGCAGAGCTGTAAAATTTCAATAAAAACAAATACCGATGTCTCTACCATATACCGATTTGATTTTAAATGCCGGAAGAGAGGCAATTTTTATTGTAAAGGATGGCATGATTAAATCGTGTAATCCTTATGCCTGGAAGTTGTTTCATTGTAATAACATTGGGGATTCAAAGCGAAAAATCAAAGAATTGTTCATAAATGATGATCACGATAAAATTGATGGTATAACTCAGAGTGGTCAGCCGCAATCCATTGAAGCTATGGCATTAAAATTGACCGGTGAGCCATTCGATGTAGAGGTTTTTATTGATCGGGCAATGGATGAGGAAAACGTATGTTCCATTTTTTCTATCAGAGATATTTCAAAATTTAAGCAGTCGCAGAGGGAGTTACTTTCGCGGGATGCTTTGCTCGAATCCATCAATTTTTTAGCAGCAAAATTTCTTGAATCAAAAAACTGGCAAAAGGACATTGCGACTGTGCTAAGTAATTTAGGCAGGTCTGCCAGAGTGAGCAGGGTGTATATTTTTCAGAATTTTCATGACGAAGCCGGCAACCTTTACATGTCGCAAAAACATGAATGGGTAGCCGACCATATAACTTCCGAAATAGAAAACCCGGTGCTCGGGAAGTTGTATTACCATGAGAATGGTCTTGATCGGCTCATTGAGGTGCTATCGGTTGGTGAAGTATATAAAGGCCTTGTAAAGGATTTGCCGCCGGAGGAAAGACAG
>CAYNDN010000605.1:1008-3244 GCA_964395075.1 uncultured Lentimicrobiaceae bacterium
GGATATCCGGTCAATTTTCATTACACCGATTTTTCAAAATGGAAAATGGTGGGGCTTTATTGGTTTTGACGAATGCACTTATGAGAGGCAGTGGACTCCACACGAAATAAAACTGCTGAATACGGCCGCTGACCTGTTTACTTCGGCTCTCGACCGCGAAAGTATGGAGGTTAGAATTTCCAGGATCAATAAAAATTTTAAAACCCTTTTCGACCATAGTCCGGATGCAATTTTTGTGTACAACTACAATGCAAATATTCTCGATGTAAACAAGGCGGCATGTTTGCTTAATGGGTTTTCGCGTGAAGAGTTGATCGGTAAGCATGTATCCGATCTTGTGCCTGATGATATGAAAATTGAGGTTACCAAGGAGTTTGGTGAATGGATAACCGGTGAAAACAAGATCATTGAATCGGAGTCGAAAAACAGCAAAGGTGAAATAGTCCCGATTGAGATTCGAGGTACTCAGATTACGTATTTTGAAGAACCCGCCGTTTTATTACTCGTTAGAAACATAAGCAAACGCAAACAGTCGGAAGCTTTGCTTAAAAAACGTATTGAGTTCATCAGGTTTATCAGTGAGATTTCATCGGAATTTATTAAAATAGACCTGAAAGAAATTGAAGCTGCCATGAACAGAGCTCTGCGGTATGTTTGCAATTTCACAAGTACTCAACGGGGCTATTTTTTTCAGATAGATGAGTCAGAAACATTACTATCACTAACAAATGAATATTGTGCCCCCGGGCTAAACACGCATAAAGAAATTCTGGATTCGTTTCTCGTACAGGATTTTAAACAGTATGTTAACACACTAAAAAACGGTGAAATTAAAATTTCGCACTTCGATGAACTGCCCGAAGATGATGAAAATACAAGACTGAGTCAGGTTTTTGAAATGCTCGATATAAAATCGTGTATCAATATTCCATTGGCGGTAGGTGATTGTTTTATTGGGTTCATCGGTTTCGATTCAACATTGCACAAAGCTTCCTGGGATAAGGAAACGATAAATGTCCTTTCGCTTACCGGCCAAATATTTGCCAACACCATCAAACGTCAAAAAACCGAGGATGACCTTATTGTAGCCAAAAATAAAGCTGAACAAAGTGATCGCCTGAAAACAGCATTTCTCGGGCAGATGTCGCACGAAATGCGCACACCGCTCAATAGCATAATTGGTTTTGCCGACATGCTTGAACGCAATATTTTACAACAAGACCTCAAGGAGATGGCCGGATTTATTGTTCAGGGAGGTACCAGACTGCTCAACACTTTTAATCTTGTGATCGACCTCTCGGAAATTGAAGCAAACACCATGCAAACCAATATGCATGAACTGGAGTTAAATGCATTCATCCGAAACATTGTGCCATCTTTTGCCAATATGGCTTATGAAAAGAACCTGCTTTTCAAATTTTTACCCTTAAAACCTGAAATCAATATCATAGCAGACAAAGGTCTGTTCGAAAAGGTGATTCACAATTTGGTTGACAATGCCATAAAATACACAAATCAAGGCAGTGTTAAAATTGAAACAAATATTTTTGAAGAGCAGGAAAAATCCCAGGCAGTTATCAAAATAATCGATACGGGTATTGGCATACCAAAGGACAAAATCAACGACATTTTCAACAGGTTCCGTCAGGCCAGCGAAGGATATAATCGCGAATTCGAAGGGGTTGGTTTGGGACTTAGCGTTACCAAGGGTATGGTTGAGCTGATGGACGGAAAAATTAATGTAGTCAGCACTCCTGGTAAAGGTGCTGAATTTGAGATCAGAATGCCACTGGCACCATCAAAGCCTACAAAAAATGCAAATGATCAAGCCGGTTTTTTAAAATCAAAGCAGGCTATGCCAAAGATTTTAGTTGTTGAAGATGAGTTGGTTCATCAGCGCTACATCGATTATATCATGAAGAAGCGTTATTTACTCTATTTTGCAGATAATGCTGCAAAAGCAAAGGAATTAGTTGAAAACGAAAATTTTAATTTATTAATCTTGGATATCAACCTGGGCCGCGAAATGAATGGAATGGAATTGATAAACCAAATCAGGCAAATCGAAGGCTATGAGCAAATACCGGCTATTGCAGCAACGGCCAACGTTATGAAAGGCCATCGTGAGTTATTTTTATCCAAAGGTTTTACCCACTACCTCGCCAAACCCTATAAATCGAATGACTTGCTGAAATTGGTTGCTGAAATTTTAACCGACGAAAAAGTTAAAAAATGA
>CAYNDN010000606.1:0-3243 GCA_964395075.1 uncultured Lentimicrobiaceae bacterium
GTTTGTTTACCCCCTATCCCTAAAGGGAGCAAACTGTTGAAAATCATAACACCCTTTAGGGTCGGGGTAAATTCTGATTTTCAACATTGATAGTTTTCTTGCGGGCACTAAATATGTATTAAATCCTGATTTTTTCCCATTTCCTTGCTAAAAGAAAAATGATTAATAAGGACCAACCAATTAACCAATAACTCCCTCCCCATTCCCCCAACTATCTTATTTTTGCTGATTCTAAAATCAAAGCATCGCACCATGTCAACGCAGGAAGAACTCAGAAAGCTACCGGGAGTAGATAAGCTCTTAAATGATTCACAGATAAAATCATTGCTCGAAAACACACCTCGCGAGGTGGTGACTTCTTTCATCAAGCAAACCATCGATCATTACCGGAAGCTGGCACTTGAAGGTAAAGAAATACCTGATCCTGAGTTAATCATCACCGAAGTTCATACAAGAGTTCAACAGCTTACCACGAAAAGCCTGAAGCCGGTTATTAACGGAACGGGTGTGATTGTGCATACCAACCTTGGCAGGGCGCCGTTCGGAGAAGCACTGCTCAACAGGGTAAACGAAGTGCTGGCCGGCTACAACAACCTGGAATACAACCTGGAGGTGGCAAGCCGTGGCTCGCGATATACCCATGTTACCAACCTGCTCCGCTACCTCACCGGCGCAGAGGATGTGCTGGTGGTGAATAACAACGCCGCTGCCATCATGCTGGTGTTGCGGGCTTTTGCTAAATCAAAAGAGGTGATTGTTTCCCGGGGCGAGCTCATCGAGATCGGCGGGTCTTTCCGCATGCCCGACATCATGAGTGCTTCCGATTGTGTGATGATCGAAGTGGGGACAACCAACAAAACCAAGGCAAAGGATTACGAAAATGCCATTACGGAGCAAACGGCCATGCTGCTCAAGGTTCACCAGTCCAATTATGTGATTCAGGGATTTACTACTGAAGCCTCATTAGAAGAGCTGGTTGAAGTTAGCCGGAAAAAAGCTGTTCCTGTGGTTTACGATATGGGTTCCGGATTGCTGCGCAAAGCCAATATTCCATTCCTGGAAGATGAACCCGATGTGAGAAGCACGCTGCAAACCGGCATCGACCTGGTAACTTTCAGCGGCGACAAGCTGCTGGGCGGCCCGCAGGCAGGGATCATTGCCGGTAAAAAGGAATGGATCGACAAACTGAAAAAGGAACCTTTGACCAGGGCACTGCGTGTAGGCAAGGAAACACTCTCCATGCTGGAAGCCATCGCCATCGCCTATCTTGACGAAGAAAAATTAATTGAACTCAGCCCGGTTTTTCAGATGATGACGGCAAAAAAAGAAGCGCTCCATAAAAAATCTGAACGGCTCCAAAACATGCTTTCGGAAAATGGCTTAAAATCCCTGGTAGTGGAAAGCCAGGGGCAGGCGGGCGGAGGCTCACTCCCCGGCAAGTTCATCGAAAGTTATGCAGTTCAAATTGATTTAGATGAAATGTCCAGAAACAAAAGAATTGAAACTGCCGAAAAAATGTTCAGGTTTTTACTGGACATCGAAAAGCCTTTGCTGGGCGTGCTTCGGAAAGGCAACCTGCTGTTTGACGTGCTCACCATCCCGGATCATAAATTGCGGGAAGCTGCTGAAAAAATCATCCAGGCCAAAAACGAAATCATCAAATCATGAGCAAGCATTTAATCATGGGAACCGCCGGACACGTGGATCATGGAAAAACCGCCCTGATCAGCGCACTCACCGGCATCAACTGCGACACACACAAGGAAGAACAGGAACGCGGCATCACCATCAACCTCGGCTTTGCCCATCTTGAAACCGATTCGGGGTTGTCGCTGGGAATCGTGGATGTGCCCGGCCACAAGGATTTTATCCGCACCATGGTAGCCGGCGCTTATGGAATCGATTTTGTCCTGCTCGTTATTTCCGCCGACAGCGGCATTATGCCCCAAACCCGCGAGCACTTCAACATCATGCGTATGCTGGGTGTGGAGCGCGGACTGATAGCCCTCAACAAAGCCGACCTGGTGGACGAAGAAATGCTGGAACTGGCAAAGCTCGAAATCATGGAGTTCGTGGAAGGTACTCAGCTGGAAGAGGCTCCGGTGGTTGCGGTTTCCTCCGTAACCGGGCAGGGCATCGATGAACTGAAAAAGGAAATTGACCATATTGCTGAGAACGTGCCGGAAAAGCCACGCACGGAACAGTTCAGGTTGTTTATCGACAGGATATTTAATGTGAAAGGCCAGGGCATTGTGGTAACCGGATCGGTGCTGGGCGGAAAAGTTGAAAGCGGACAGGAGCTGTTTTTGCTCCCGGGGAATCATGATAAAATCCGGATCAAGAGTATTCAGCGCCATGGAGCAAAGGTGGATTTTACTTCTGCCGGCGATAGGGCAGCGCTGAATCTTGCAGGACTGAAACATGACGAATTTGAGCGGGGCATGCTGCTCACCGATAAGCCCATTGAAGATTCGCTTATGGTAGATGCTCATGTGGAGTTGTTCGATTCCCAGATCCGGCTGAAACCGTGGAGCCATGTAATTTTTCATACCGGTACGTTTGCTACCAAAGCCCGTATGCACCTGCTCACCTTGGATGCCCTCACAGGCGGCGAAAAAGCAGTTGTGCAGTTCCACTTAGAAAAACCGGCCATCCTGCTCAATGGTGACAAGTTCATCATCCGCAACTCGTCCAACGACCTTACCCTGGGTGGAGGTAGTATCCTCGATATAAATCCGCTGCACCACCGGCGGCGCACTGCCAAACTCAAAGAAAAGATGCAACTCCTTGCCGATGCCCAATTGAACAAGGCAAACATGTTTCAGTTGCTACAGCTTGAAGTGGAAAAATCCGGAAGGCCGGTACCTGTAGATGAGCTTGCTTCAAAAATCAATATTGCGGTAGATGAAATCGAAGGCTCCGTTTCTGATAGTGGAGGTTTGCTTGAGCTGCTGCAAACTGCAAGCGGGAAGTTTCTTGCCACAAGTACTTTCATCGGAAGCATCAAATCAAAAATCCTCGAAGAAATCAAGTTATATCATTCCCAAAATAAACTTTTCGAACGCGGTCTGGATACCAAAGAACTGAAAGGTAAACTGGCGATGGCCTCACCGGCAGAAACTGAAATCCTGAACCAGATACTTGAAAGGCTGCTTAATGAAGGAAGCATCAAAACTGTAGGCAAGACCTTTGCCCTGAAAGGCCATTCGGTAAAACCCGACAAGCGCATGCAGGAGCAACTCA
>CAYNDN010000607.1:0-3240 GCA_964395075.1 uncultured Lentimicrobiaceae bacterium
TGGCAATACACTAAAAGGCAACGAATACCTGCAAAAGGGCATTTTAACAGGCATACTGCGGGTTTCAAAAGAATCCATGTTCAGCGATTTGAATAATGTGGAAGTTTATTCAGTGTTAAACAAAAACTACAATCAGTATTTTGGTTTTACCCAATCCGAAGTTGATAAAATACTGATTTATTATAGCTTAAGCAATTCGCAAAAGGACGTAAAAAGCTGGTATAACGGTTATTATTTTGGCAACGAAGAAATTTACAATCCGTGGTCAATACTTAGTTTTGTAAAGAATGAAGGGGAATTTAAGCCCTATTGGCTCAGCACCAGCGCCAACGCACTTGTTCACCAACTGATAAAAGATTCGGACAAAAGCGTTAAAAAAGATATTGAGGATGCTTTGAACAACAAACCTGTTTTATCTACCATTGAAGAAAATATTTCGTTCGATTATCTGAAAAACAGCCGTGAACATATTCTGTCGTTTCTGGTGCAAACCGGCTACCTGAAAGCCCGTTACCACGATTTTGTGGATTCGGATATGATTTACCAGATCGAAATTCCGAATATTGAGCTGAGCAAAATTTACTACACCGTCATCGAAACCTGGTTCAACGAAAGTATTGGCAGCAAAGATTTGGAAAACATGCTCAGCGCCCTGATATCCGGCGACATTGAGCTGTTTGAAGATATCCTGAATGTTTTTGTGGTCAATTATCTTTCGTTTTACCAAACTTCAAAAGACCACATCGAAAAAGTGTATCACGCTTTTGTGCTGGGCATGTTGATTACGCTGAAAGACAGCTACCACATCGAATCGGAAAGGGAATCGGGTTATGGCCGGGTTGATATTTTGATGATCCCAAAAATAGAGAACCTGCCGGGCATCATCATCGAAATGAAAAAAGTCCGCCCCCGCGAAACCGCCGAAACCGCCCTCGAAGCCGCCCTCCGGCAAATCGAAGACCGCCAGTACGAAACCATCCTCCGCCAGCAGGGCTGCACCAATATTATGAAAGTAGCTGTAACCTTTGATGGAAAAAGGGTGTGGGCGATAACCAGATAAGGTAAACTACAAAATGGAAAATATTCATATATTTAGCCTTGCATGACAATTTCAAATAAAATAACCGCTATTTTACTGATACTTATTGCACTTGTATTTACAATACTGATAAGTGAAGTTGTTCCGGAAAAACAATTTGTTCCCTACCGGCTCGAACTGGATTCATTATGGCCGAAGAAGACCGGCGACCAGGATTATATCGTAGATCTAAAAAATGACTTATCACCTGAATTTGTAACCCATCACCACATCAATCAAACCGGACATTCCATTGAATACCGCCACAAAGATGATTTGCACACTGTTCATATTTTTTATAAAGACGATTTTTTTATCAGCAGGTTTTTACATTTTGGCGATGTAAATCAGGACGGTAAAAAAGAAATCATTTTTATTACAGTAATAGATAAAACTGCCTGGCTGAATATTTTTGCTTACAATCCGGATCTTGACCATTACAGGCCTGCCAGAAAAATTGAAATTGGCCCTGTTAGTTATTACAACAACAAGCCCGATGTTATAAACTACTCCATTATCGCGCATGAATCTGAAATTTATTTCGATCTAACTCCCGGCTATTCAGTGGCGAACCGGCATATTTATAAATACGATTTTGCAGCAGACAGCCTGATAAAAACGGACAAAAACAGTTTTGTGATCAAAAAAACAGGACTTATCAGCTTTGACGGAGAGGATTATTTGTTAGCGAGAGAAATGCTGGCCACCGGCAATACCATGACATCCTGGGAATATGAAAGCATGGAAAAGTCAACAAACGCGGATACCATCGAGATGTTTAAGATTTATAAGCCCTTAAAACATCTGGTTTACGATTATGGCGATTTTTCGTCCTACATCCTGCTTTACAACAACAGCTTAAAATTTGCTTTTGAGCCCATCGAATTTTTCGGGTGGACGAACGTGACAAAATCAGAATTTATCAACATCAATGGAAATCCACACATTATCTCCCTCACCAACACCGATAAAGGCGACACCCTCTGTAAACTGATTACCCTCTGCAATTTGAAGGGTAACATTATGAAACAATTTCCCATGCCGCATGATTTTACCGAAATTTATACCGGCAATGGCAGGATTGTATTCACGGATAAAGAAAACCTGTGGGTGTATTCCGACCGGCTTGAAATGATTGAGCAAATACCAGATATTATCAGGAGTGCCGGGTTTTTCGACATCGATGGTGACCGGAAGAGTGAGTTTATCGCCTTTCGGGATAACAAAATCCTGGTTTTTTCGCCGGATTTCGATATCAATACCACATTTATTATTAATCAGGAATTTGCCCCTTACCCTGAGGAAAATGGGATAAACCTTCTCAAAAATGGCGACAAGCAGGGCTTTGTTTTCAATACGTGCCTGTTTTATTATCTTTTCAGTTACAGCAAAAATCCCCTCGCAGTTTTCAAATACCCTTTCTACATCCTGGTATTTTCGTTTTGGACAGGGCTTTTGCTTTTGATCCTGAGATTAAATACCAAAAGGCTCGAAAAAGAAAAACGGAACCTTGAAGAAATCGTTTCGGAGCGTACTGCCGAGCTGCAATCAAAAAATGTAGAACTGGCTTCCAAAAATGAAGAAATTCAAACGCAGGCCGAAAAGATCAGCGAACAATACGAGCACCTCGAAAAGCTCGATCAGTTTAAAGAATCGCTTACCCATGCGTTGGTCCACGACTTAAAAAACCCGCTCAGCCAGATTATGCTCAAAACAAGCAACCTGGCTGTAAACCAATCGGCCCGCAAAATGCTGCAACTCATCATGAATATGTTGGATGTTGAAAAATATGAACATACCAAATTTAAACTTACCAGAGAAGCTCATTCGCTTCGCAATATATTGGAAGAAGTAAAAACCGGACAGGAAATCAGCATGAATGAAAAAAACCTCGAATTGAAGAAGCATTTTAGCGATTACCACGTATTGGCCGATAAAGAAATTCTCGTCCGGATATTTGACAACCTGCTCTCGAATGCCATCCGTTATTCGCCGCTTAATCAGGCCATTGATGTTTTTGCTGAACCAACTGCAGACAACTTCCTCAAAATTGGTGTAAGAAATTACGGAGAAGCCATTCCCGAAGAAGCCCAGCCCTATATCTTCGACAAATACAGGCAGTTTGCAAAAAACGACAGCAGCACCTACCGCACCACCGGGCT
>CAYNDN010000608.1:0-3227 GCA_964395075.1 uncultured Lentimicrobiaceae bacterium
TACTTTAGTGCGCGGTTTAAAAATTGATAATCAACTATCAATTGATGTTGCCCAAACGTGGTAAGGTATTGCAGTAATTGTTTTATCGTCTATTTCGAAAACATCATGCTGCTCAAAAGTTATCATTTGACCGGTTTTAAAATTAAAGAAATCCATTGCTTCGATTATGCCATTTAACTCACGATCAAGATTCTCCTGGTTAAGTTGCCAGCAAGCCTGATATAATCCAATTGGTTTGTTGTTTTTTAGGGTAACAAAATCGCATTCATGATCTTCAGCAAAATAAAAAATTGCATCAAACTGTTGTCGTAAATGTAAAAAAACCAGGTTCTCCAACAATCTTCCCAAGTTATCAGTAAATGAAGTGGAATTTGACTGAATCATACCATTGTCAATGCAATACACCTTTTTTGGGTTTATCAACTGCACTTTATATGAATAGCTGAATTTTGGGATATAAAAAAACAGATAGGATTCAGAAAAATAACCAAGATATTCCATCATGCTGGAAGACGATGCAACGCCGAAATTTTTCTTTAGACTGTTACCTGTGAAACGCTTACCAGTATTGCTAATCAGCCAAACGGCTATTTGTTTTAAAAGTGTAACATTTTTCAGGTTGTGCCGTACAGAAATATCCCGAACTAAAATGTCATTGAAGTTTTGCATCAAAATTTCCGGATTCTCTGTTTTAAGGTATTCGGGAAAACCTCCGCTTTGCAAAAATTGAGCTGAAGATTCTGTGTTTGCGTCAAATCCTTTGAATGAAACAAATTCCTTATAAGAAAAGGGAAACAGTTCCCTGGAAATATGTCTGCCTGTTAGTTTTGTTCCCAGTTCCTTGCTTAACATGGTTGCATTTGAGCCTGTAATAAACACACGGTCTTCTTCGTCCAGGCGAAATCTAACAAAATTTTCCCACCGATCAATCTGTTGAATTTCATCAAAAAAGTAAGTGGATATATTTGTTTCCTGTGCTATTTCATAAACCCGGTTAAAATCTCCAATGTCAAAACCTGCCAGCCTGGGATCCTCAAAATTCAGATAGATAGCCTTTTCATCTGATGATTTCAGGATTTGTTGCATGAGTGTACTCTTGCCACATCTTCTAATTCCGGTGATTATTAACGCATGAGATGATAAATCAGAATAGTCGGGAAAGTTCCTGGGTAGTCCGCTATCTCGGGCAAGTATGCGCTCAAATTGAGATTGAACAATGTTTTGTATGGTGTTTTTTGGAATCATTGTAAAAAGCTTTCGTTCACAAAGATAATTAGTTTTCGTTATAAACGAAAAGGATTAATAGCATTATTTGGAATTCTTCCCGAATAATATTTAAGCGGATCATAAATATTTTCTACGACTACATGATTTGTGCTACACGCTTTGCCCCAGGCTCTCTGCGCTACGCGCCTCCAACAACAATCACAAACTCTCCTTTAGGTTTTTGCTCGTAAAAATGTATCACCAAATCTTCCAGGGTTCCACGAATTGTTTCTTCATAAATCTTGGTGAGTTCGCGGGATACGGATACCGGCCTTTCAGTCCCGAAATGTTCCTTCAACTGCTCCAGAGTTTTTATCAGCCGGTGGGGTGATTCGTACAAAATAACCGTGTAGGGGACAGTGCTCAAATATTCCAGCTTGGTTTTTCGACCCTTTTTATGTGGCAGAAATCCTTCAAAAAGAAAGCGGTCGGCGGGTAGCCCTGAGTTAACCAGTGCCGGGACAAAGGCAGTTGCTCCCGGGAGGCACTCCACCTCAATGGCTTGTTTCAGGCATTCGCGAACCAGCAAAAATCCGGGATCGGAAATGGCAGGTGTGCCAGCATCACTCACCAGCGCAGCATTTTCGCCGGCAGCAATTCTTTCGGCAATCCGTTCAAAAACCTTGTGTTCGTTATGCTGGTGGTAAGCTGTTAAAGGTTTGCTGATTTCGTAGTGTTTCAACAAAATGCCTGACGTCCGGGTGTCTTCCGCCAACACAAAATCTACCGACTTTAAAACCTCAACAGCCCGGAATGTCATATCCGAAAAATTTCCGATGGGGGTGGGAACGATATATAATTTTGACATAAATTCCAATTTTTATTTCGATTGAAAAATACTCGTTTTCCGGTAATTAAACCTCTGAAAGGCTATATTTAAAACATATTTAAACAGACGCAACAATTCTGTGTTAAAGAACGATACATTTGCAAATTAAACACTTACATATTTTTCATTAGCACTTTGTTGACAAATGCCTAAATTCAAACATAAAATCACCATTTACCTGCCGCTGCTTTTTGCTATTATACTTATAGCCGGAATTTTAGTTGGGCTGCGCCTTGCACCGCGTGGTTCATCCGGTTCGCCGATCTACTCCGTAAACCTTTCGGATTACAATAAGTTGAGCGATATTATGAACCTTATCGAACGGGATTATGTGGATACGGTGAATATCGAAGAAGAACAGGAAGATGCCATTTCACATATTCTTGAGAATCTGGATCCGCATTCGCAATACATCGCAGCGCGTGACCTTGAGCAGGTGAACGAGCATCTGGAAGGCAACTTCGAAGGAATCGGGGTGCAGTTTCGCATCGAGAAAGATACCGTAATGGTAGTTTCCCCAATAGCCGGCGGCCCTTCTGAAAAGGTGGGTATTAAGGCCGGCGACCGCATCGTGATCGTGGAGGAAGATACCATTGCCGGTGTCGGGATTGGAAACAACAGGGTGATGAAATTGCTCAAGGGCCCGCGCGGTACCAAAGTCAATATCAAAGTTTTCAGGCGCGGTTCGAAAGACCTGCTGGATTTTACCATTACCCGGAATGTGATCCCAACCTACAGCCTTGACATTGCCTACATGGTGGATGATTCCATTGGTTTTGTGAAGCTCAATAAATTCTCTGCCAGCACCCATGAGGAGTTGGTGAAGGCATTGCAGGAGTTGAAAGAAAAGGGCATGCACAAACTGATCCTCGACCTGCGAAACAATACAGGGGGCTACCTGCAGTCGGCCATTAAAGTTTCGGATGAGTTTTTGAAGGATGGTGAGTTAATAGTTTACACCGAAGGTAAAAACCGCCCACGAAACTTTGCGTACGCTACCAAACGCGGGAATTTTGAAAATGAAGATATCGTTGTACTCATCGATGAAGGTTCAGCCTCGGCAAGCGAAATTGTTGCCGGAGCTATTCAGGACAACGATCGTGGCACTGTAATGGGGCGCCGTTCGTTTGGC
>CAYNDN010000609.1:0-3227 GCA_964395075.1 uncultured Lentimicrobiaceae bacterium
AGAATGATCTAAAATTCGTTTAATTCCCCGAGGGATCGGGGCAGGCTGTTCAATTAGATGATGATAAAGAATCTGCTTGCGGATTCGGGTATAAATAAAAAAAGGCCGCTGTTTAGCGACCTTTTCCTGCTTATCTGATTGTGATCTTCTTTGTGGTTCGCGTTTGGCCCTGGAATTCCATCATCAGGATATATACGCCCGGTTCCAGGTGAGAAACTTGTAATGTTGTTGAACGTGCATCAACAGGCTGATTCAAAATCTTCATGCCCCCCGTGTTCATGAGCAATACTTCAGCAATTTCCTGATTCGACTTGACATTAACAAAATCAGTGGCCGGATTGGGGAAAACAGTTGTTTCGATAACCAATTGGCTTGTTTGTGTTTCTGCTGCATAAGCACCTGATTTGAATGCGTCTGGTTCATTATTGGCCTGGAATGTATTGGGGTTTTCAACTGATTCTGCCTGAATAATATCGATGGTTATCAGGTCCATGCTATTCATGGTGCAGCCACCTTCAGGCATTGCGGTAATGATGAGTTTAACTTCTCCTTCGGCGATATCATTCATACCCGGAAAGTAAGTTGGATTGATTTGGTTTATATTGCTAAAGGTTCCATCTCCGTTGGTGCTCCATTCAACGGCAGTTGCATTTTCGGCGGTAGCCTGATCGAGGATTATATTTTCAGTGTCCGCAATAGTGATGTCATTACCGGCAAAAGCATCAGGAGCTTTTATGATGGTAACTTCCACGAAATCCAATTGTGGCAATACACATGGTGCAGCCGGGATACCAATAAGATTTAACTGGATGGTGCCCGTCTCAATGTCTGATGCAGAGAAATAGTATTTTGTGGAATTTGATAATGGGTTCTCAAAAAAACCACCTGAATTATTTGGGGATTCCCAGATCGGTAATCCATTTTGAACGTTACCCGACAGAGCTACAAATTGCTGGTCTTCACAAACTGTAATATCAGGACCTGCGTCTGAAACAGCATTTGTTCTGATGCTCAAAGTCATAAAATCTGTGCTTGCCGCGTTGCACGGTTGATCAGAATTTGCTGTGAGCGAAATCTCCAGAATACCGTTTGCAATATCGTTTGGGCCTGGCATATACATGGGGTTTAAAACTTCTGCAGATGGAATGAATGTACCATCACCTCCTGTCCACAAGAGGGAACTGTATGATTCGGCAAAGGCTGTATTAAATACATGACCGGTGCTTTCGCAGATGGTGAAATCGATTCCGGCATTGGCAGATGGCGGGTTGGTTACTTCAATGGTGTAATTCAGCGATTCGGTATATGGTGAGCCGTTACCCAGCGCATCGGTAATGGAGGTGATCTTAATGGTATGGTTACCTGGGTAAAGGTCTTCCATCAATAGCACATCACCTGCCCCGATACCCGAAACACAGTTGGCATCAGTATCTAATTCAAAGCATATTGTGAAAGGAGCAACGCCATTGATAATTTCACATAGCGAAAACTCAACAGATGTGGTTGAGCAGAAAGAATAATTATATCCTTCGGTGGCCAGTGTATCGTTGAGGCAAAAAATCAGTTCTGGAATGGTTGGAGGCGGATTGTTGCCTGAAATGTCTTCTTTGGTCAAATTGGGCCTTGGTTCGATGTTAGGCAGGTTGATTCCGGTGCTGCTGTCGGTTGAATCGGTAAACATCTCAAAACCAATCTCCACAGTACTTGGGATATTGCTATCAGAAGCTATTCCGGAAGCAGATAATCCTAAAAACATTACAACTAATAAAATTAGCCCGGATTTCAGCAAAAAATGATTTAATGAAACTATGATTTGAAATCCTTGCAAACTGATCGAATTTTTCGAAGCTGAAATATTGGCTGTCATTTCGTATTTATTTTTGGTTATGCGATTGGGTACATCTTAATTCGTGCCAAATATCCGGCAGGTTTCAGTTTTTTTTTAGCAGCATCAATTAAGGGATCACCTTGTGGTATTTTGCCCGAAACTAAAATATCCTAAAAACCTTGATATGACTTAATCCCCTGCTGGTTGTTTTTTCACTAAACCAAAAAAAGCATCTCTACAATCCGGTTATCACTATTTTTTTCAGTGCAGAATATCTTTTTACAAATACCACCTGAATGTCTCATATTGATACTCGATTTCTAATTTTTGGAATTCGATCATCCGATTCTCAAAATGGAAACGGGGAACAGGTTCCTGTTAACCGGAACCGGTAAGTCAAAGGCGGATTTAAGTTTATCTGATCGCAATCTTCTTTTTGATTCGCGATTGATCCCGGAATTTTATCACCAGGAAATACATGCCCTGATCCAGGCTTGAAACCGGCACTGTGGCTGAGAATCCATCAATTGATTTATTGATAACCTGTTGTCCCGTAATTTTGGAAATCTGCATTTCACACATTTCATCTTTCGATTGAATATGAAGAAAATCTGCTACCGGATTGGGAAAAACCTTTGTTCCTGCAACAGCCTGATCGGTGCAACATGATGTAACTGCCTGAGTTGATTTTGTGAAGTCAGCTACTAACGACACGGAATTAGGCTGAAAATTTCCGGAAGAAGGCGTTTTAGCAGTATCAAAAGTTAAACTGATTTGGGTTTCCTCACCGGTATAAACGTTATATTTCCTGAAATACATTTTTTCGCTTGCAGCAAATCCCCGGCTTTCATCAAATCCGTTCGCACCCATAGCCACCAACTTGAATGTTTCGGCATTCGGGGCAAATTCAGCGACACCAAAACAAATTCCATTTCTATTAAATATGCCGATGATGTCACCTTGCCCAAGTTTTGCTTTAGCCTGATTCGAGAAAATAATGATGTGCGAAATGGCAGTATGTTCATTTTCAGGCCACGGCGATTGTTTGATTCTACTATTTATTGTTCCGGGCTTTTGAAAATAAAAAGGAGCATCAGGAACAAAATCAGGAAACTCTATGAAATAAGTTTCCACGTTAGTAACGTTGAAGAGCAGATATGCATTTCCCGGATAAATTGTATCGAAATCAGCTGCACCGGGTGTCCATAACTGGTCGTTTTTCCAGTCAAAAATGGTAATAATTTCATCGGTGTGTCCGTAGAAAAGTGATTCAATACTCACCGGAACATTGGTAAGTACCGGAAGATAGTTGAAAGAGCCGGTGACAGTAAATGTTTGATCTGCTAAGGAATCACCGTAAATGGAAAGATATGCACTGGTATTTTTCAGGTTCACTTTA
>CAYNDN010000610.1:0-3221 GCA_964395075.1 uncultured Lentimicrobiaceae bacterium
TGTAATGCAAACAAAAAGATAAGTTAAAAATCATTGAGCTATAGGTCACCCACTCTTCCTGGTCGGAATAAGAATGACTACATACCAAAAACCAGCTAAACCAGCCAGAATTACCATAATTTTTGCAGGGAGATAATCGATCAGAAAAAAAACTGAATAGAAGATCATCGACCACATGATCAGCTGTGATACTATTTTTACCCTCAGGCTAATTGAAGGATTTTGCTGGTAATCCTTTACATATTTACCGAACAGTTTATTGTTCAACAACCATTTATGAAATCTTGGTGAGCTCCTGGAAAAAAAATAGGCAGCCAACAGCACAAAAGGTGTGGTAGGCAGGCCAGGAACAATTATTCCAATTACCCCAAGGCCCAGGCTTAAAAATCCAAGAACAATATAAAGCGGTTTTTTCATATCAGATAAAAATAGTTTTGCGCCCTTTACCTATAATTACAGCATATTCCTTTTGATCAAAAAAAATAGAAATTTGCAAGATGCAACAATAATGTGCGAAATGCAGTTCAATGCATAGCAAAATTTAATTGTGATATCAATAAATGGATTTAATTAAAACCGAAAATCTTTCTTTCCGTTATCCAAACTCAGATCTGGAATTTGCTTTTCCGGACATTCAGTTATCTCATGGTGAAAATTTGTTGGTGTCAGGAAAATCAGGCTCGGGAAAAACCACCCTGCTGCATCTTTTATCGGGTATCCTGTCCCCTGCAAAAGGAACTGTAAATATTGAAAATACAACTTTAGGAACGCTGAAATCCCACGAGTTGGATAAATTCAGGGGTGATAAAATCGGCATCATTTTTCAGGAAAACTATTTTATCGAATCATTAAGCGTTTTAAACAATCTGAGCTACATAAGTAAACTCTGCGGATTAAAACCGGATCGGGCACACATCGAAAAATTACTTCATGAATTGGGTATTGAAAAGCTATCCAGTAAAAAGCCGGGGCAACTAAGCCGGGGCGAATTACAGCGTTTTTCCATTGCACGTGCCCTGGTAAACAGACCAGTGGTTTTATGTGCAGACGAACCCACTTCAAGCCTGGATGATGAAAACTGCAAACGCTTTATCAATCTCATGAAACAGACCGGTACCTCGCACAACCTGTCGTTGGTGGTTGCAACACACGATGCACGCCTGAAATCAGAATTCAACAATTGTATCACGCTTTAAACCTATCATAAATGATCACTTCTGTTAAAATGGTTTTGGCCAGGTATTTTCACAAACCCATGTCCACGGTTTTGAGCATAACCCTTTTTACCATTGGCGTTGCAGTAATTTCCCTCATCATAAAATCAGAATATTATCTGGAGAATAACTACAAACAGAACCTGGCAGGTATCGATTTGGTTGTGGGTGCAAAAGGAAGCCCATTGCAATTGATCCTTTCCTCGGTTTTACATGCCGATGCGCCAACGGGTAACATCCCGCTTGAGGAAGCCGGTAAAATCGCAAAACATCCGCTTGTTGAGAAAACCATCCCGATTGCACTCGGAGATAATTTTAAAGGTTTCCGCATTGTAGGAACAATCCCCGAATACACGGAATTGTATCATGCACAGATGTTTCAGGGAATGATGTTTAGCAGGCCTCTGGATGTGGTTGTCGGAGCAAATGTGGCAGCGCAAACAGGATTAACCCTTAGTGATAATTTCACCGGTGTGCATGGCTTTATGCACGTAGGCCACAGCCACGATGAGTTCAAATACACCGTTACCGGCATTTTAAAACCTACCGGGACTATTATTGACGACCTTATTCTTACACCCATCGAAAGTGTTTGGCTGGTACATTCGGATGGCCATCATCATGGCGATGAAGAACACGGTCATGATCACAGCCACAACTATGAGAGCCAAGACCATGATCACGACCATTCTGAGTGCGGTCACAATCACAGGCACTCTGATGATACTCACGAGCATAGTCACGATCACAGGCATGCGCATGAAGGCTACGATCATGATCACGGCCATTCTGGTGAACATCACGATGAGGCCCTTGAAAGGGTGTTGCTTAAAATTGAAAATGAAGAAGATTTGACCCAGGAGGAATTGAATATTTTCAACGAGCACAGGGGCATCCTCACGGAAAAAGAACACCATCCTGAAGGCCAAATTACCGCTTTGCTTGTTTTTTATCGAAATCCGATGGCTGTGGCAACGCTCCCACGGATGATCAACGAAAACACCACGCTGCAGGCAGCATCACCAGCTTTGCAATTCAACCGCCTGAGGACACTATTTGGGTATGGAATAAAAGTATTTGAAGTGCTTGCCTGGATAATCATTCTGATTTCAGGCATCAATATTTTCATTTATCTCCTGAACACCATCAACCAGGGAATTCGTGAAATAGCGTTGCTGAGAGCTACCGGAGTTTCAAAGTCTAAAATTTTCATGCTCATACTATTACAGGGAGCGTTTTTATCAATAATTGGCTGGGTAGCAGGCATCATTTTATCGGCCACTATTTGGCACATCTTGCCATTTGGGCATATTGCACCTGGATTTACTCCTCAAGTTATTCAAAGTAATTTAATTTTGCTGGGCTATTGCATTTTGGTTGCTATTTTGGCAGGGATAATTCCTGCAATAAAAATTTACAACACAAAAATCCATTACTTGCTTACACGATGAAATTTTTAACGTCCATATTGGTTTTCCTGCTTTTTGCACAGCAGCTTTATGCTCAGGACACTACTGATGAAACATGGGACTTACTGCTGGGTGATGTAAAAACCAGATATTCGTATTCAATAAAATTTGATACGTTTTTCCCAAAGCCTAAATTTGGCAAAGACCTGAAGGAGATGGATGGGCAGACGATTACTTTGCGCGGCTATTTTCTGCCAACCAATTTAACAGGCATGGCATTTATTTTGTCGTACGCGCCTTCTTCCATGTGCTACTTTTGTGCCGGAGCTGGTATTGAAAGTGTGGTGGAAATTAATCCGACAGAAGATGACTTATTTCGATTTGAACGATTACGAATTGACGACTATTTTGAAGTTACAGGCACTTTAAAGCTAAATTTCAAGGATATTGAACATTTGTATTACATTATAGACGACGCTGAATTCGTAAAAATTGTTAGATAAACAGTTGTGGCGGAAATGCTCTATTCCATTTCCGGATATCCCCCAACTTGGACAAGCCAAAACCAAACAGGGAATAACAATCGAGAAGTTTTTAT
>CAYNDN010000611.1:0-1287 GCA_964395075.1 uncultured Lentimicrobiaceae bacterium
TCTTATCCTTTCTGTTTTGTGTTAAGGTTCGATTTCTGAATTTAATATTACCTTTTTAATATTAATAAGCAACAAAAAAGAGCCTTGAAAAAAGCTCTTAAAATAGAAATTTGGTGCTGAAACTTTAATTCTAACAAAGTTTTTATTCTTGACAACTTTGACTTTTTCAAGCATTTGTTCTTTAAATTTAAAGTCTATATACATAAATATTCATTAAGTTAGAATGAAATCAGGAGTTGATCTTTTACATACAATTCAAATAACAAACAAAAAACAAAACCAAAACCCAGAAAGGAGAAAGTCATGAAAACAACTAATATTAAAAAGTTGATTGACAAGGCTCTTAAAATGTTTGGGACCAAAAAACATCCCAAAAACAATAAGGCCTACACTAAAAAAGACTTCGTCGAGAAGTTGGAAATCCGTGATAACACCGCATCTCTTGTCATCAAGAAGTTGTGGGAAAAGAATCACGTTACTGGTCTTGAAAAACCAGGTGGAGGTACGATTTACCTTTGCCGTGATTTCAAGAGAACTCGCTATAACCCGTTCGATCTGTTGAAGGCGCAAATTTTGCACCCGATGTATTTTGATCGAGTTGGTGAATGGCTTGAAAAAGCCATTAGCAAAGAAAGATTAAAAATCGATGATCCTGACCTTGGTATCGAAGACAAAAAAAAGATCAAACGTATCGAGGAAAGTATCGGTATGCCAATGGTTTTTATTGGTCTTCTAGTCAAGGCTTATGTTAATGCTGGATTAGTTCGTCTGGAAAAAAGCGTGGTCAAACATCATGCCGAATCCACACGAGCCAGACAAGACATCAAGAAATTGAATTATATTGCTTTGCGACAGATTATTATCTCGAACGAAGCAACCGAGATGGCTAATCGCCAAGACAAAGAATTTGAAAGTTCTGGACAAAGTGTCTTTGACGAGATCAGATTAATTCATGAAGCTCATGATTCTCGTTCGATGATACCCACTTTCAGATTCAATCTGCCTGAAAATTCTCTAAGAGAGATGATCTTGCCACTTAATATTGGTGGTCAAGATTTTGATCATAAAACCTTTGAAAAAATTATCAAAGAGATCAACGAAAGGGTTTTAGAACAAAAACCTAACGTTATCATCATTGATGGTTTAATTACGGGTGACTATCCTAACCTCCAAAAAGCTAACCGTGTTGGTCTGGCTATTCGCCGATTAGATAAACAAATCGAAATCGGTCACAAAGTTATAAAACATATCAGAGAAACTTGTCCCGAGGCTAAACTTTTTGTAAAC
>CAYNDN010000611.1:1297-1895 GCA_964395075.1 uncultured Lentimicrobiaceae bacterium
AACGCCTCTGTCAATGAATTACGTTTCTATTCTGATATGGCTGTAACCGCTTGTAAATTAGTTCAATCGAAATCAACACCTCTATCTGATGAAGAGAAAAGGTCTTTGAACTATTATCAGGTCGACGAGATCAAAAGAAGTCGTGATTACGATTTCCATAAATGGTTCGAATTCTATGTGGTTCGTCCATATATGATTCGATGTGGTCGCAAATTGTATTCTGCAGATGAATGTGAAAATAAATTCGGAATCCGAATGGAAGAATATATTCTTTTGCTGGATGCTTATAATGCGGTTGAAAAAGGCGAATTCGAATTCCTCTCACCTGAAGCTTCAGAGGTCTTGGAACTTGAAAATCTGCCGTTTGGAAAAGAAGCAAAACATGATTACGAGATTTGTGACGACTTTAATTTTGTCGCCACCTTGGTTGATGGTCAAGAAAAAACTTACTATCACCGCCATAACTTCTCGCTGACTGGAGTTGCTCAAATTGCCGATGCCCTAAAAGCTCCTGTTGATATTATGAATCAGTTGGCTGCCATGGGCGAAAAAATGCCTGATCACGTCAGTGTTAACGATCAAGGTCAGATTGCTGGCG
>CAYNDN010000611.1:1905-3221 GCA_964395075.1 uncultured Lentimicrobiaceae bacterium
TTCGATGGTCGTGTCTTCGCAAGGGGATATGGACACCATCACCACACAAAGAAAACAGTATTACGATATGGCGCAAAACTCTGCGCGTCGTCGTAAAACGGCTCGTCGTCAGGTTAATCGTGCAGGTTCAGTCAGTTTTGAATTCAAATCCGATGGTCGCATCTGGATGAGAATTCACGATCCGGCTCACCTTGATTTGATGTCAGCTTCTCCAGAGAGACATTGCGTCCCTTTGGTGACTGACGTTCAAACTGGTTCTTGGACTATGGCTTCTGATATCGTTGCGATATATCTTTCATATATTGCTTCTGATCTTATCCCAAACTATCCGACACATTTATTGTTGGGTGGTGACATGGGTCAGTGTCATAATTACAAGTGGTTTGTCATTGAAAATCACGATTTGGGTCTTGTGCCTATGGACTATCAACAAAAATTCAATCGGCACATCTTTAAAAATACTATTGGCAAGGTGCCCAGAAAACATCTCGCCAATCTTTGTGATGTTCAAATGATTCCTGGAAATCATGAATGGAACTCGGCCTATTCTTGGCTTGGGTTGAAACATCTTGGATATCTGGAAGATTTCTTCCATGATCTTCGAGATCACAAAAAACTTGATTATGCCATTCGTTATCCTGACAAGGTTTACCTTGAAGGTAGCGGAGAGTTCATGAAGTCTTTCACTGCGACAACTAAAGTTGCAGGATATGACATTCTTCTACAACACATGATTCAAGAACGAGGAGGAAAAGGGAATACATCAAGACCCGCGTTGCAGGTGAAAGCCATGGCAGAAGGTCTCGACGCATATCTCTCTCCTTATATGTTCTATTTATGTGGTCACTGGCATCACTTCAATTGGTATATGCAAGGGTATTTGATGACAATTGTCAGCGCTGCTCTTGCCACTATTTCCAACTATGAATGGATGCGTGGTCACCGGTCTCAATTAGGACAAGTTGTCCTTTATTTGAGTGGTGGAGAACCTCCAGTTGTTGAACTTTTGACACCGGCATTCTTTGCTAATTACAAACCCTCGACTGGTTATTACAGTGACAAAAACCTAAATCAAATGGGATACAAAGATGACGCTGGACACAATCGTCATAACTGCGGACTCTTTGATCGTTTGGTTTTGAAACATGGTCGCCCAGTAATTGATAGTGGTAATTTCAAAACGGATCCTAAAAAAGTCCGAGAAAGTGCCATTCAGAAAGAACTCTGGGATGCTATGGATAAAGTTCGTTGGGGAACGGAAACGATCACAATGTTTCCTTCGCCAGTTATTCGAGAATAAAAAAAGCCCCTCGCTT
>CAYNDN010000612.1:0-3214 GCA_964395075.1 uncultured Lentimicrobiaceae bacterium
CTTTTCCAAGCACAATCACACCGCCCCAGTCGCCTTTGTTACGAAAACCGGGAGCCTGGTTTGAAGTAAAAACGATGGGAGCATCTTCAGTACCCTGGGCAATCAGTTTACCACCGCGTTCAACGATGAGTGCACCCTGGTTGTTTTTGTCGCCGCGGATAATCGTACCGGCTTCGATGGTGAGCGTAGCACCGTCTTTTACATAAACCCAGCCATTGAGCAAATACACGTTATTGCTTGTCCATGTGGTGTTGGTTGTAATGTTTGTTGCATTGATAGTTACTGTAGTAGCAGGATAATTTGTGTTTTGGGGATCAAAGTTGGCCCAGCCCTCTGTCCAGTCGTTGGTACCGAAAGCACCCACAAAATTTACTTTGTCAAAGAAAGGGTCCTGCAATCTTGGATTTGTCCAAACGGCAGCACCTGTTACAGGCGAGTTACTTGATGACCATTGGGTGTTGGTGGTGATGTTACCGGCAGCTACAACCTCGTTGGTTGCAGGATAATCGGTATTCTGGGGATCAAAATTTGCCCAGCCTTCGGTCCAGTCTTGGTCACCGAAAGCACCTACATAGGATACGTTGTCAAAAAACGGATCGTCAATCGAATTAATGCTTTGTGCATTAACCATGATACTTGTAGCAATAAAAGCTACCAACAGGAGTACGAACTTTTTCATTGTTTCTTAAATTTTAATTTGTAAATGATTAAGTTGAAAATGAATAAATTGAATTAAAAACGATTTTTCTTTATGTAGTCAATCCTATCACCGGCTTGTTAATCCACCTTTAATTGAATGTTAATTGCAGTTTAAATTTTGATCCCTTAAAAAAGCAAGCATTTTATTACTTGAAGTCATCTAAGCGTATTAGAAAAAAAATCAAAATCTGTAGGAAACGCCAATCATAACCGAGGTGCCCTCTTTGTATTCCATGATTACCTGTTCGCGCTCCACCTCGTAAAAATCAATGGGATTTCCATCGCCATCCACTTCAAGCACCACATCCCCTGCAGCCGTTTGCGTGTACTTAATGGCCTCATTCAAAATATTTTTAATACCGGCCTTAATTTCCAAATGTTCTCCAATTCCTTTACTTATCGTAAAATCAAGCATATCTCTGGGAAGCTCATAAGTATTTGGTTGATTTTGGGTTCCGGCAATCATAATACGCTCGCCGATAACATTGTAAAGCACACTCGCCGAAAGCTGAATATCGGGATTGTTGTAATAAATTCCGGTATTAATGATGTATGGTGATTGTCCCATCATTGGCCTGTTTTTCTCACGCGCGTAGAGGTCGTCGGTATCAATTTCACTCTTAATGTAGGAGGCGTTGAACAGTAAGGTTACATGCTTTAAATAGCGAAGAAAATCAGGCCTGTCGGCCCAATTGGCAAATGATTTTCTGATATCTAATTCCACACCATACGACTTTGCATAGTTGATGTTACGCACACCGATATCATCGGCATTTCCTGCCGGGCGGTAATATTTTTCAATGGGTGAATCAAAGTATTTGTAAAAGCCACCGATCGTAACCATTTCATTGGTTGTGGGATACCACTCGTAGCGCAGGTCAACATTGTCGATATACACATCGCTTAACGTGTCGTTTCCCCAGGCAAGACGTGAGATGGTAAAATCGTAAAAGGCAAATGGTGCTATTTCTCTAAACTCAGCCCGGTTGATGGTTTTGCCATAAGCCAGCCTCAACAGATGCTGATCGTTAAATTTATAAGTTATGTTGATGGATGGAAAAAAATTCACTGTATCCCTGTTAATGGTATCGGTGGGGTATTTTGGCAGATTGGTAGCTGTGTCGGTGGGAATATCATCAAAACTCAGGTAACCCGACTTTAGTTCTCGTGTAAAACTTTCCATACGCACACCGGTATAAATTTTTAGTTTTGAAGTAACCGGGATTTCGAGCCCGAGATAGGCAGCAAGGAGATTGTTTTCTGCTTTATAGTTGGTATTTCCGCGTGTTTGGTCAATGTAACCGATGCCGGCATTTTGGATGATTGAGTCGTTGATGGTGTCGTAATACCTGTAGTTTTGGCTGTTATAAATGCTGTCAACCGGCTGAAATTCGATGGAGTTGTCGAATAGCATCTCGTTTGGCGCCGTAAAAGAGAGGGCAAGTTGTCTGATAAAAAAGTCCCGATTTTTCTTTTCGTAATAAGCTCCGGCTTTAATGCCCGGGCTAAAGTTTCCCAGACTTAATCTTGTTGAATAATTCAGGTTCCCGGTCAGGATGTCTTCATCGAGCTTAAACCAGAGTCTTCCTTTGAGGGTGGCGTCGAGGTTTCCGGTGAAGTCGAATTTAAAAAGACTGTCAGAAAAGCCCACCCCAAGCTGGTAAAAACGGCGGATGTCGGGTTCCTCTTTACGTGCCAGGGCATATCCGATTGTCCAGTCGATTTTGGAAAAATCGTTAAATACTGTATGTTGGCCACCAAGCTGCCCCGAATAAATGGTTTTACTGCTGTAATAAAGTTCGCTGAATCTTATAAATGCACTTCGGTAAGTATCAATACCTTCCCGGAACGTTGTGCCGGTTTTTCCAAACTGGTTAAATACATTTCGAAACTCGATGTTGTTTTTACCAAAAGAAAGTGACCAGTTAAACAATGCGCCAACGTGAACTTTACTTTCATAGCGATCATCGAAATAGCGGTTGGTGGTGTCGGGGTTCTGGTCGATGGTGTCGGGGCGGTAAAACTGATATTGCCCCCTGAAAATCCGGTTATAATCGTTCGATTTGCTATAGCTTAGGAGCGAAATATTACCAATAGTAAAATTTTTGATTTTGAAACGTCCTTGATACTCTGCACTTATTTTTCCATTGGGCAGTGCCCTGATCTTATCGGCGGTTGAAACCTTGCCCAGATCGTTCCATCGGTTCACAAATTCATTTTGCAGGTTGCGGTTTCCAAGCCTTGCCGTATCCCAGAGCTGGTTGTATTCAGTTGGATTGATATTGTACGAGTCCGGCAATTTACGGGTTCCGTCATCATAGCCTAACCAATCTCTTTTACCGCCTTCATATTTGTAGAAATCTTTGCCGGTGGTTCCATCAACATATCTTAGCGAAGCATTTATTCTAAGCTCATTTTCTTCGGGAAAGTTCTTGGTATAAATCTGAATGGCAGCACCGGCAAAATCCGCCGGCAACTCGGGAGCAGCAGTTTTGTAAACCAGTATCCGTTCGAT
>CAYNDN010000613.1:0-3202 GCA_964395075.1 uncultured Lentimicrobiaceae bacterium
TCCAAATAGCATGGTAAAACTGTCTGACAGTTCATTACCGATACTTCTCATTCAGTCCTTTTTTACCTTTGATAATGGGAATGATTTTTTCCAGCCGTCTAATGCGTGTTTCAGCCCTTTTGGCTTCAGCAATATGCTCTGCAAATTCACGGCGGTGCGAGTGGCTGAAGGCTTCGTATTTTGCTTTCAGGTCGGCATCTTTATCCATTGCTTTTTGCAGTTCCTCCGGAATGGTAAAATCACGTTTTGCTGCGGGTTTGATTTCCCGGCCGACTTTCTGGTTATTGATCGCTTCAGCCACGTAAGCCTTTATCGCATTAATATCCAGGTCATCGATGGAAGTAAACCGCATCTGCCTGAGTGCAGAGGTTTTGCCCTCCTGCGCATTGATAAGTAATTTTTTGGGGTCCTTCAGCAATGCGCCCTGGAAAAACCAAAGGCCGGCATAGCTTTTAAATGCCCCAAGGCCAACCACATTTTTATTATTGATGGTATAAGTTGGTGCACCCCACTTGAGGGTCTCTTCCATTTCGGTGTTCATCATGATGTCGCGCAGCACCTCAAGTATGGGCAGCCATTTTTCGTGCATCACGAAAAACTCCTTTACCGTTTTTGCGTATTTCATTTTCCGGATTTTTTAGCGATCATTCCACCCGCGTCCAATAGGTTGTTTTACCCAGCAATGACACACCAATAAACCCGCGAACCTTGAGTTCGTTCTTCGATTTATCGGTAAATACCATGTAGCAACTATAGGTTTTGCCGCTTTTCGGGTCGTAGATGTCGCCATCTTCCCATTCGTCATCGCCATCAAACTCGAAATTAGAAAGCAACTCGAGACCCATAACCGGGCGTGTTTGCAATTCAGGATCCGGGTTCTCATCATCAAGTTTGGGCTTGCCGGTATCTTCCTCAATCGGTTCTTTAAGCCAAATGATGTTTCCGAAATATTTCCCGTCTTTGTTAATGATTTTGATGTGGGCATCTTCATCTTCGTTCAGCCAAACTCCTGTAATGTCGTCGGCTTTAACCTGGGCCTGGGCCGGATCTGAAATAAACGCTACAAAAAACAGTGCTACCACTGCTATGCAAATCCCTAAGTTTCTTTTCATTGTATTGGTTTTTGAATGAATAAATTATGTTTTTTAAAATGCGTACTTCAATTTTAGCGGAATCAGTTACCAGTTAAATCTGCCAGTCGATTTCCTCAATGCCTTTATCTTTAAGATAATTGTTCGTTTTAGAAAAATGCCTGTTTCCAAAAAAACCCCGGTTCGCCGAAAAAGGAGATGGATGGGTGATTTGAGGATGAGATGTTTCGATTTATCAATCAGCTCCTGTTTAGCGATGGCATAGTTGCCCCAAAGCAGAAAAACGATGTTGCTCCTTTCCCCGGATAGCATTTTTATGGCCGCATCAGTAAACCGCTCCCAACCCTTGTTTTGGTGCGAACCCGCCTGGTGCGCCCTGACAGTGAGTGTGGCATTGAGTAATAAAACACCTTGTTTTGCCCATTTTTCGAGATTGCCGGTTGAGGGGATCGGGATACCCAAATCCTGATTGATCTCCTTAAAAATGTTTTGTAGCGACGGTGGCTGCCTGATGCCGTCCGGCACTGAAAAGCAAAGCCCATGTGCTTGTCCGGGTCCGTGGTAAGGGTCCTGGCCAAGGATCACCACTTTAACATTGTTAAATGGGGTAAAGTTAAAGGCATTGAAAATCTGTGAACCGGGCGGATAAACTTTGTGTTGGTTTTTTTCATCAACCAGGAATGCCTTGAGTTGTGCAAAATAGGTTGCTGAAAAATCATCAGAAAGTCGCTGTTTCCAGCTTTCCTCAATCGCCGGGTTTACCACTGCCATATTTTACTTTAATTTTGTGGGCCGAAAAGCTGATTTTTTCCGGCAATATAATGGTTAAAATTCAGTTAATTAGACAAATTTAAAACTGCCCCCAACCTTTTGTTGGGTTATGCGTTAAATAAAATCAGAAGCGTAAAAGTATGAAAAAAGTAATTAAAGTATTGGTGTTGGTTGCAGCAGTTGTAATGTTTAGTTCGGCTGTTACTTCCTGCAAATCCACTGAATGCTCCGCATACGGTGAGGTTAAGAAGTATCAACAGGAAGTTCGGAGATGATATCAGCCGTTGATTATGGAGTTTTACCAAAAGGTTAAATTGCCTGAAATTTTAAATGAAGCATTTTTTCAAAATAGTACTTTTAATTTTCTTCATGGGAATTGGTTCCCAGGCCTTTGCACAGAATGTGGAGGAAGTGGGCTTTGAAGAAATTGATACCATCCTCAACAAAGTTATCCTGAAAAAAGAGTTCACGGGTGGGGTAATGCTCAACTTCCGTGGATTGGGTTTTGTTTTCAGAAAAGGTTTCAACGAAAATGCCTTTAAAAAGAACCTTTGGGAAATAGAAGCTTTTGGGATTAAGGGTGATAAGCAGGTTCGTGTAATTACAAGTAGATACGACAGCAATGTCAAGAGCTTTGTGTTCGGAAAACTCAATAAAGTTTATAATCTAAGAGCGGGGCTTGGCAGGCAGCATAGACTCAACACAAAACCTTACTGGGGTGGGGTGGAAGTGAGGTTTACCTATTACGGCGGCCTGAGTTTGGGAATTGCCAAACCCATTTATCTCTACGTATACACCGATCCGAGTTCGAGTTACATCAACATTGAATCAGAAAAGTATGATCCCGAAAAACATTTTGCTGAAAATATTTATGGTAGAGCACCATTTATTGACGGGATCGATGAAACCAAATTTCACCCCGGAGCTTATGCCAAAGTAGGTTTGAATTTTGAGTTTGGTCAGTATAAAACCAGCATTAAGGCTTTGGAAGTAGGCCTCACTTTTGATGCCTATGCCATCCCCATTCCTATCATGGCGTTTCGCGACAAGCACCAATATTTTATTAATGGCTACATCATGTTTGCTTTCGGCAAGCGATATAATAAGTTTTGATTCACGGAGAGTGTGCTACGACTGTAGCGAAGTAAACGAAAAGGGCGACTTGAGCGAAATGAATGGATGTGGCAGCTTAAAAGAGGAAACCATGTGGGTTGTCAGGCTTATACCGATATGGAAACCCGGATTTGTTTCCGTTTTTTACCCTTGAAAGTGCTGCACACGTTTTAGGGCTGTGGCAGTGATCTCCAGGCGTGCGAAGCACCCAGGAGAATCATGAGGCA
>CAYNDN010000614.1:0-3201 GCA_964395075.1 uncultured Lentimicrobiaceae bacterium
GCGGATCTGCCGAAGCTGCTTATGTGGTTTCTGCCGAGGAAGACACACCTGCCGGACATATTGCTGACTTTGGTTTTGCATGGACTGCCGATAAAGATGTTGAAGGTGCTGACAGCTTCATTACTGTTGTTGGACAGATTCCTGTATTGATTATCGACATGGATGAAAATAACAACTCAGCAAGCGAAATCGCAGCATCACTTGACGGAGTTGATCTTTCTTATGAAGAAGCCACTTCTCTTCCGGCGGATTTGAACCTCTATTCTTCAGTTTTCCTTTGTCTCGGTATTTATTCTGATAATACAGAATTGACCGAAGCAGATGGACAGGCATTAGCAGATTATCTTAATGCAGGTGGTAACCTATATATGGAAGGTGGTGACACATGGTACTATGACGATCCAACCGCTGTTCATGCCATGTTTGGCTTGTCCGGAACTTCCGATGGATCAGGTGACCTTGGAACGATCAACGGCGTTGCCGGAACCTTTACCGAAGGAATGACTTTTAACTACAATGGTGATAACAACTGGATTGATCACCTGGAAGCTACTGACGGTGAAGTTATCCTCAACAATACGTCTCCTGCTTACGGAACAGCAGTTGCTTACGATGCCGGAACCTATAAAACCATTGGGGCATCTCACGAGTTTGGCGGACTCGGGGCAAACCGTAGCGAATTGATGGAAGCCTACCTCGACTTCTTCGATATGATGCCAAGTTCACTCATTGTTAGCTTTTCTGCTGATGCTACCGAAGGATGTATGGGCATGGAAGTTTCATTTACTGACAATTCAGTAGGTGCTACCTCATGGAACTGGACATTCCCCGGCGGAACTCCGGAAACCTCAACTGAGCAAAATCCAACCGTAATTTATAACACCGAAGGTGATTTTGATGTTACCCTCGAAATCTCGAATGGCGTTGATGTTACCGAAATGACCAAGAGCAACTATATTACTGTGATGGATGTTCCTGAGCAGGCTGGCCCGATCGACGGTGACCACGAGGTTGCCATGGGTGAAATTGAAGAATATCATGTTTCAGAAATGGATGACTGCACACTTTACCAGTGGGAAATTTCTCCGGAAAATGCAGGTACTCTTGAGGTTGATATGAATACCGTAACCATTCACTTTAGCGAAAGCTATATGGGTGAAGCCATGCTTAAAGTTTGTGGCGGAAACGACTGCGGAATGGGTGAATACTCAGAAGAATTTGAAGTTATGGTTATGGACCCAACAGGAATTTATGACCTCCAGGGTGCAACTGTTGGCATTTATCCTAATCCGAACAGCGGACGGTTCAGCATTGAACTGGCAACAGAGCAGGCTGACAATTATGATGTGAAACTGATCAATGCTCTCGGAGTTGAAATACTAAGCAAAACCGTTGAAGTAAACGGAAAATACACCGAAAACATCGACATTTCAGGAATGGCAGAAGGTGTTTACTACCTCTATCTGAGAAACGACGAACAGTCGATCGTTGAAAAGATCGTTATTCAGAAATAAGATTTCAAGCAAAATAATTCAGAAAAGGCCGATAAGAATTTATCGGCCTTTTTTTTATTTTTGTCATCTACATACAACAATTAAGAAAAGCTGAGCAATGAAAAACCTACTCGCTCTTTTAGCTATAGCATTTTGTTTTTCAAACCTGATTGCACAGGATGCGTCTAAAGCTGAAACCCTGAAAAATTTTCTCAAAGGAACAATTGACTTCAATGCCGCAGACATCAATCAGCATGAACCGCTCATCAGTTTGCGTAAACAAGCCGCTGCTGAAGCCGACCATGCCGCAGAGTTGACAAAAGAAAACATTGGAACCTCGATTCAGGAAATGAAGGATTACAGCAATGCCATAATCATTGTTGGCAAACATACCATCGTTAAAATTACTGATGTGGACGATTGCCGGCAATCCGGTGCATGGGGAGCATGTATGCCTAAAGCAACAGGATATGTACAAAAACAGGGGCAATTGATCTCCCACGATAATTACCTCAATTATATCATTGGGGTGCCCGATAGCCAGGAACGTACCCTGTACCTGTTTAAGTAATCCAATCAAGAAAAATCCCTGGAAATGAAATTTGCAACCTACCTTCACCATCAAATTTTTGAAACCCTCAAACCTTTCGATGAAATAAACTTCGAGGGATATTCCTACCCGCATTTCAACAAAGTAAGGGCAATGCTTACAGAAAATCTTGGCCAATATCCCAAGTTACCACTCCGGAAAGCTGAATTTGACATTTATTATAATGTCCACGAAAAAGCATTCCTTGATGATATTATTCTGCTCTCCGAAGGCAAAGAGCCGTCTAAACCTCTTAACAGAACCATCGAATGTTCGGGGATGGAATTTGCCATTCCCGGCTACCAGTATGCCCTTGGCGGGATGATGGAAGCTATCGAACAGGCTATGCGGGGAGAACTCCACCGGGCCTACCTTTTTAATGTTGGTGGCCATCATGCCCACAGCGATTATGCCCACGGCTACAGTTTGCTCAACACCATGGCAGCGGCTATCAAATACGGCCAGGCACATGGCCTCGGCAAAGTTTTAATCGTCGATTGGGACATCCATCACGGAGACGGAACGCAACAGATTTTTGAAAACGATTCTAACGTTCATCAAATCAGTATCCACAGTGCTGTGGACTTGTATATGATGAAAGCTTCGAAAATTGAAAAATGCACAACGACTTATGCCCAAAGCATCGGCCATTGCAATATCCCCGTTTTGTGGGATGGATATGAGAATGATTTTTTTGAAGAAATCAACCTACCCGGAAAGTTTTTCAGGGCAGATCAGATAATACCAGAGCTAAAAGCTGCACTTGGCCGTGTGCCTTTCGATCCGGAATTGGTGTTTATATTTTGCGGCTATGATGGTCACAAGGATGATTGCGGTGAGGGCATTACCAATTATACCGATGATGATTTCAGGATTCTTACAAGAATAATTCTTGATTATGCTTCAACGCGAAGTTTGCCGGTTATTTCGGTGCATGGTGGTGGGTATGCCTCTCCCCTGGATATCACAATAAATGCAGCCCTTGCTCATGTGGAGGAACTGGTGAATTATACATTTTAATTCGTGAAAAGTGGTTTCCAGGTAACCACTAAAATTGTTTGATTATTATAACTTGTGCGATGAAACGAGCTATGAAATAAATCTGTTGCCACCACATTT
>CAYNDN010000615.1:0-3188 GCA_964395075.1 uncultured Lentimicrobiaceae bacterium
TGGAATGAATAAAATGGAAAAAAATTTCTGCCGGATGGCCTGTGCTAACGGTTGTTTAACAGTAATGGAAAGCGTCCCTGTTCTTGATGTTCAGGTAAACACGTGTACTTTTTATGTCTAACAGTTCAAAATAACCCATGATTATGAATTTTTTGAGGCTACAAAAATAAAAAACTTTTTCGCATCAATTGCAACCCTTACTTTTATGGTTTGTCATTGTGAGTGTAAATATTGAAGAAGTGGCGAGGTTAGAGATGAGTTTTAAGAGGTTAGAAGTAAGAAGTGAGATTGGGGGATTGGAGAGATGGAGTAATGGAAGGTTGGAGTGTTGGAAGATTGGAGTGATGGAAGGATGGGATAATGGAAGGTTAGAATGGTATTTAATTTATGTTTACAAAATCTCCATTAAAAAATGCCGACTAAATACTGCCAACTGCCGACTGAAGACTGCCAACTCAAAAATTTACACATCGATGAAAAAGATATCAGGGAGACAATCGGAATAACTCTCTGAATTTAGGATCAGCAAAGCGGAACAACATTGCAAACGGAGATACATAAGGATATCATCGAAAAGAGTAAGCGGGGTAATGCACAGGCGCAATACAAGCTGTACAACCAGTATGCACGTGCCATGTACAACATCTGTCTGCGCATGATGAATTCGCGTGAAGAAGCCGAGGATTTGTTGCAGGAATCATTTTCGGATGCATTCTCAAAATTGCACACCTTCAGGTACGAATCTACTTTTGGGGCGTGGATCAAGCGGATTGTGATCAATAAATGTATCAACGAAATTAACCGTCGCAAGGTTGACCTGGCATTCATCGATGACATGCATTACTTCGAGGGGGAAGAAGAAAAAAACAACGACGACGAATTTGAGAATATGCTGAATGTGCAGAACATAAAAAAAGCCATGGAGCACCTGCCTAAGGGGAGCAGGATGATCTTCTCGCTGTATCTGTTAGAAGGGTACGACCATGTGGAAATTTCAGAGATTCTCAACATTTCGGAGTCCAATTCAAAATCACAATACATGCGTGCCAGGCGCAAAATCAAAGAGGTACTAACGAATATTCAATCACAGGAGATATAAAAATGAAAAGAGATAAACTGGAAAAATATATTGTGGATCACCGGGACGAATTCGATGACTTCGAGCCGAATCCAGCACTTTTTGAAGGGGTTAAAACCCGCAAGCCAAAAGTATTCCTGGGTAAGTGGAATAACACCGCCTGGAAGGCAGCTGCTGCGGTGGCCATTTTTATTGCATCCTATTTCTTTCACGATTGGATGAATACACCACAAACTCCTGAACTTGCTAACACAGACGAACAGACCGAGCAACCATCCGAAATCTTTAAAATATTGATGGAAGCCGAGATGTATTACACATCACAGATCAACTCCAAGAAAGAAGAGTTTTATTACCTCTCTTCTGATTATCCCGAAATCCAACAGGAAATTAATTATGAGCTGGTGGAACTCGACAGTGTTTACGCTGAACTGAAACGCGACCTGAAAGACAATGCCGCCAACGAGGAGGTGATTGAAGCCATGATCCAGAACTATCGCATAAAGCTGGATATTCTTGAAGATGTTTTACAGCAAATGAATGCCGCAAAAAAAGATGAAAACGGAAAGGAGGAAAACCATGAGATTGAATTGTAAAATAACACTCCTTATTGCCATTGCCCTTGCGCTCAGGCTCAATGTTGCCGGGCAAACCTATGAAAGGAGCAGGGAAGTAAATAAATCTTTTCCCGTAAAGAAAAACACCGAGATTCAGGTCATTAATAAATATGGGAACATTCACGTGGTAAACTGGGAAAAAGATTCGGTGAAGTTTGAGATTGAGCTGGTTGTAAAAGGTAATAAACAATCCAAAATCCAGAAAAACTACGAAATGGTTGATTTTGAGTTTACCCAAACGGATTATTATGTGGTGGCCCAAACCATGTTCGACAGTAATAAAGGTGCTTTTTGGGACGAAGTTAGCGACCTTGCCAGCACCATCTTCAGCGGAAGTAACCGTACGCAAATAGATTACAAAGTTTATATGCCCTCCACCTGTCCGCTCAAAATAGAGAATAAATTTGGCAATGTTTACATCGGTGAGTTAAATGCCAGGGCCGATATTGTAATTTCCAACGGCGACCTGAAAGCCGGAAAGTTTTTGAATGATCTTCAACTGGAAATCGATTTTGGAAATGTAGGCATCCGCTCCATGAAAGATGCCGACATTACTGCAGGCTATGCCGAATTTGATGTGAAAAATGCCGGAAGCCTGAACATCGAAAGCAAGTCGTCAACCTTTGAATTTGGTGATGTGGCTGAACTACAAATTGATTCAAGACGCGACAAGTTCACCATTGAGGAGGTGGAAAGCGTGAAAGGCAATATGTCTTTTTCCGATCTGAAAATTGAATATTTCACCAGCCAGAGTATGTTGAGCGCGGATTACGGTTCGATGGATTTTCAGTCTGTTGCTGCTGGTTTCAGGGTAATAAAAATCGATGCCAAATACACAGACATTGATCTGAATTTTGAAGGAAATGCAGCTTACCTGCTTGATTTGCAGCATACCGACAAAACCGATGTCTCTTTGCCCCAGGCCGCTGCCGGTTTCGAAAAAAATCCGGTGAAGGAAAACGAAGCGTTTATCCGGACTAAAGGCACCATTGGTGAGGGTTCAGGCCTTCCGGTAGTGGAAATAAAAATCGAATCCGGACATATTTTTATCACCAACTACTAACTTGAATTGTTCTGGAAAATATCTTTTGAATTACCGCGTACTTTAGTGCGCGGATAAGAGGATATTTGATACATCTTGTTAAAAATCCTGAAAAATTTTATTTTTTCATACTGAAAATTTTTCAGGATTTTATGTAATTGATTATCAATTTTTAAACCGCGCACTAAAGTACGCAGTAATTTAATCACAAAAATTTAAGAATAGATTAGGTTTAAACTGCAACCCATTAAAATTTTAACTGTCATTAATATCGAAATTTCAAATGAAGAAATCTATGAGACCCATAATTACACTCGTTCTTTTTATGTTGATCAAAACAGCCCAACCGCAGGAAGTGGTTCAGTCCATCGGTTTGCGCGCCGGTGGCGGAAGCGGGGTAGCATACAAATACATCGAAGATTATAATTATGCTGTAGAAGGGATTCTAAGT
>CAYNDN010000616.1:0-3184 GCA_964395075.1 uncultured Lentimicrobiaceae bacterium
GTTTCCCGCCATCAGTGCAGGGGCTGCAAACCGGAACACCTGCCAGAAGGGGAAGTTCCAGGGCATCACCGCCAAAACCGGGCCGATGGCTTCGAAAGCTACAAAGCTTTTCACGGCATCTGTTTCGATGACTTCATCAGCCAGAAATTGTGCTGCATTCTCTGCATAATACCGGCAAACCCATGCCGATTTTTCCACCTCCGCATCAGATTCCCTGATCAGCTTACCCATTTCACGGGTCATCAACAGGGCAAATTCTGCTTTTCTTTTTTCAAGCACATCGGCAGCATTCAACATTAGCTTTGCACGATGGCCGAAAGAAGTTTTTTTCCAGGATTGCCATGTTTCAAAAACCTGCCCGGTAATCTCCCCGCAGGTTTCCTGGCTGTATGTATCATAGGTTTTGATGACCTTCCCTGTTGCCGGATTGATGCTTTTCATAACTAAAAGGTTTATATTTTTGCGAATTTACAAATTATCAAAAAGCGAACCTGTTAAAGTTTAGCCTTATGGAATTAAAAAATATACAGGCTGTTTTGTGGGACTGGAATGGCACGCTACTCCACGATCTTGATGTAAGCATCCTGGCCATGAATAATATGCTTGCAAAACGCAATATTCCAGCACTCACCAAAGCGCGCTATCGCGAAATTTTCACCTTTCCGGTGAAGGATTATTATGTGGAAACGGGAATTAATTTTGCTGAACATCAATGGGATGAGGTGGCGATGGAATTTATCAACAATTACAGGAATTTAGTGCCGGAAGCCAAACATAATCCTGAGGCTTTGGAAGTGCTTGGTTTATTGCGCAAAAAAGGTATTCGCCAGTTTATCCTTTCGGCAATGGAGCAGGACTTCCTGAAAGAAACCATTGCGGACAGGTTAGACACAAACATCTTTGAAGAGATTGTGGGGCTCAACAATCATTATGCCCATACCAAGGTAGAAAATGCCAAACTTTTGGTTGAAAAACTGAACCTGCCTGAAGAATCAATCCTTATGATTGGTGATACTTTACATGACTATGAAGTTGCTGAATCGGTCGGGATACCATGTGTACTTTACTGTGGCGGGCATCAGTCGCGGGCAAGGCTCGAAACTTCCGGGGCTATTGTTATAGATGATTTGTTGGAAATAAGAGAATTATTCTGAACCAGAATTTGGTGCATCTTCCTTCCTGAATTCAATCACTATTTCCTGGCCGGTTTTAACTCCGTTATCGAAATACTCAATCAATTCTAATTTTCCCTGTTCATTAAAATGTTTCCATGTACCATGGTACAATCCCTTTTTATAACTTCCGATTGTCATCATCCGGCCATTTTTATGATAAAAAATGATCGGGCCATTTAAAGTATCATTCACATAATTCCCGTCTGTTTTTATGCGATCACCCTTGTAATACTGTTTCCAGTTACCATGCATAAGGCCATTAGTGTAGAACAAAATTTCGGTTGTATCGCCATTTTGGTAAAACGTTACAAATTTTCCGTTGTGAATTCCCTGGTCGAAGGTCTCAGTGGTTAAAACCTGTCCAAACCTATCGTAAAATGTCCAGACACTGTCTTTCAACTGATTTTTGTATGCACCCTCCGACATCACCCGTCCATTTTTGTGGTAAGTTGTTGTCCATGAATCCCTGCCCCCATTTTTTAATACAGAACGCGCCTTGATCTTTCCGTCATCATCATAGTAATTAAATTCACCGTAAGGCAGGTCATCCTTAAACTGGCCTTGATAAACCGTTGTACCATATTTGTCTTTCCTGATCCAGGAACCCTGTTTCAAGCCATTTTCATCGGTCTGGTTCAGTGTATCAGCAGATTGTGCCGAAACAAAAACTGCAAACAAAAAACTGAAAAGTATTGAAATTGATATTCTGAGATTCATGGTGTTATCAGGAAAAATTTTCATTCGTATTTGTATCGGTTAACTTAACGATTGATTGATTGAATCATTTTACAGATCAGAAAACCATTACTTTTGCAAAGATAAACTACTACCTGAATTACTTTGAACAACTACTCATCTAAACTTTTGGAACAGTCAGTTACCGAGCTCTCCCGGCTTCCCGGCATAGGCCGTCGAACAGCCCTGAGGCTGGCATTACACATGCTGCGCGAAGAAAAAAGCCATGTGGAAGGTCTGGCAAATGCCCTCATCAAAATGCGCAACGAGATCAATTACTGTAAAGTTTGCTATAATCTTTCCGATACAGAAATCTGCAATATCTGCAACGACCCAAAACGTGATGACTCAATTATTTGTGTCGTAGAAGATATCCGGGATGTGCTGGCTATCGAAAAAACCTCGCAATACCGCGGCTTATATCATGTGCTTGGCGGAATTATTTCTCCTATGGAAGGAATCGGGCCAAAAGATATTTCCATCGATCCGTTGATTGAAAGAATAAAGGAACAAGACCCAACGGAGATTATTTTTGCACTGGCCGCTACAATCGAAGGCGATACAACCAATTTTTACATCTATAAAAAGCTCCGTGAATTTGACGTCAGAATTACGACTATAGCCCGTGGTGTTTCTGTTGGTGATGAATTGGAATATGCCGATGAAATCACTTTAGGCCGCTCAATCCTAACCAGAACTCTCTACGACAGCGCCATGAAAACGAAATAACTTCCAATTCAATTTCTGTATTTTTTTGGTGGAGGTTGAATGGGAAGTTACTAATTTCATCATTTGCTACCATCGCTTTGCTTGTCAGTAGGTTCAACCTGAGTTAAATCATCATCCCCACGCGTTCCGTTTTTCTCATCAATGGCTTGGGCCTCAATAAAAAGGTCGAGTTGATTGTTGATGGTTTCATTTTTGGGAAGTGTAATATCTTCCTGTAGCGATGTGTAAGTTTCAATAGATTTTTTAATCAGCTTTAAGGGTGTAGTATTTCTCGCCTTGCTGTATTTATCTAACGATTTCTTCTGCCGCTCTGAAAGCTTGAACGTCACGGTTTTAAATTTCCGTTTTTTGGATCTTCTTTTACTTTTTCGAGCCATAATCTATTGAATTTCAATATGGGGATAAAAATAGATTATATATTTTTTTTCTGTTGCAATAATTCAATAGGATTTATTCACATATTCAAGTAATTGTTAACAAAATCCAAATATCCCAACTTGGACAAGCCAAAACCAAAAAAGGAGCTACATTTAAAGTATATAGCA
>CAYNDN010000617.1:0-3176 GCA_964395075.1 uncultured Lentimicrobiaceae bacterium
GAGTGGATTATTCTCGTCCAGCTTTATGGCCTGGTTGAAATCCTGCATGGCCGCCTGAAAATTATCCAGTTCATTGTAAAAAAGTCCGCGTTGGATATAGGCATCCACATAGAACAAATTCAGCTTTAGTGCTTTGTTACAGTCTTTTATCGCTTCTTCATAATCGTCCAGATTGGCTTTGGCCAGGGCACGATTCAGGTATGCCTGCTCGATATCCGGCATGAGCAAAAGCAGCGTGTCAAAATCAGTGATGGCCGCTTGGTAGTCTTTCATACGCAGCCGCGTAGTGCCTCTGCTAAAAAACACATTGGGGTTGTTGGGCCTGCGCTCCAGTGATTTCTGGTAATCCTCCAAAGCACTGTAGTAATCGTAAAGGTTTGATTTCACCACACCACGATAATAATAGGCATCCGGGTTGTAGGAATCGAGCATGATCGCCCGTGAGAAATCAAATTCAGCACCCCTGTAGTCGCCCAGCGAAAGTTTTGCCCTTCCCCGCCAGATATGGGGTTCAGCCATGTCGGGTTTCGAGCGGATCAGCGTATTAAAGGCATGAATAGCATCGGTGTATTTTTCATTGAAAAACGCATTGATGCCGCGGTTCATAAACACCTCCACATTGAGTTGGGCCGATGCAGTGCCAACCATCAGAAAAAGCAACAACGATATGAATGTTTGTTTTACGATTGGAGTTTTCGTTATTGGTTATTGAGTTAATGAGTTGTAAGTTTCTCTTGCAAAATTTTTAATGCTTTAAATTCAATTAGATGTGATAATAAAAGCAGGAACGAAAATTTAATATTACTCAATTAAAATTTTGCTTTACAACTTGGACAAACCAAAACAGGGTACAAGTTTTTCGATTGTTGAAACCTGTTTGGTTTTGGCTTGTCCAAGTTGGGTTATTGAGTTATTGGGTGGAGTGATGTTTCCAGCTGGAAATGCGTGTGCAAAGATGCGATAAGTTACCTTGTAATTGCATTCTGCCAACTGCTGTCTGCCGACTCCCCACCTCTCAAATCTAACCTCTATCATCTAACCTCTCCCTTCTTCTTCTCCACCAGCTTCACCTTCCCGATCTCCATCTCCTTATCCACTGCTTTACACATGTCATAAACCGTAAGTAAGGCAATGTTTACAGCCGTCAGTGCTTCCATTTCAATCCCGGTTTTACCGGTGCATTTGGCGAAAGATGTAATATGAACCCCATTTTCCAAAAGTTCTGCTTTCACATCCAATTTTGTGATGGCCAGTGGATGGCACAGCGGAATGAGTTCGCTGGTTTTTTTCCCACCCTGTATGCCGGCAATTTCAGCGATGGTAAGCACATCTCCTTTTTTTATCTCATTATCTCTGATGAGATCAACCGCAGTTTTTGAGAGCCTGATAAATCCCTCAGCCTTTGCGGTGCGCACCTGATCGGGTTTGTGGCCCACATCCACCATGTTGGCTTTTCCTTTTAAATCAGTATGGGTGAGTTTTTGCATATTATCCTCCAATATTGCTAAAATGGTATACATGATTGACAGTTCCTGAGCGGGGTTTATTCTCAATCGCCATCCCGATTGCCTTTTTTGCTCCCAGTTCCCTTACATCAAAACCCAGTTCGCTGAACAGGCATGGCATGATTTTACCATCTGATGTGAGGCGCAGCCTGTTGCACTTTCTGCAATTGCCGCCATCACCACCTTCTACCACACCAAACTCTCCTGTGTCTAAGTTCATTTGCGGAATAAACCGAATCTGCAAGCCCTGCTCTTCTGCAAATTTTCGCACATGCAGTGCATCGGGTTCATCCGAGCTTTTACTGATAACACAGTTAATTTTTATCGGTGTGAGTCCGGCTTCCCTGGCCGACTGAATTCCACGGAGTGCATCATCCAGTTTACCAACGCGTGTTATGATTTGGTATTTTTCCGGATCAAGGGTATCAAGGCTGATATTTACCCTTTGCAGGCCGGCATTGGCCAGTGGTTTGGCAAACTTATGGAGCAGTGTGCCATTGGTGGTCATAGCGAGGTCTTTAATTCCCGGAATTTCTGCCAACAGTTTCACAAGATCTACAATGCCTTTTCGTACGAGTGGTTCTCCGCCGGTTATGCGCACCTTATCCACGCCCATGCCTACAGCCGTTTGTGTAACTTCCACAATCTCATCAAACGTAAGGATATCCTGATGCCGCAAAAGTTTCACACCTTCAGATGGCATGCAATAAACACAACGCAGGTTGCAGCGGTCGGTCAGCGAAATGCGCAGGTAGTTGATCTTTCTGTTAAATCTGTCGAACATGTATGAGTGCCTCTTCTTCTAGTGTGGTATTGCCGATTTCGATGGAGACGATCCCGTCGGCAAAGATATAGGAATGAATGTGTGCAGAGCCGTGGTATTCCACCGGAAAAATCTTTCCGTCTTTAATATTTACAGGCAGGAATGATTTGCGCCTGGTTTTTTTCCGGGTATAGGTTTTGCCCATGGGCAACTTAAAAACCTTTGGTTTGTATTCGGTTCCCATCAGGCGATAAATCAGTGGTTTCACCAGCAGTTCGAATTGCACATAAGATGAAACAGGGTTGCCGGGAAGTCCGAAAAGAAATTTCCCTGCTTTGGTGCCAAAAACTGTTGGCCTGCCCGGCTGCACGGCAATGCTCTTGAATTTGATTTCAAACCCGAGTTGGTTGAGCACTTTGGGCACATAATCGAAATCTCCCATGGAAACGCCCCCTGTGAGTATAACCACATCAGATAACTCCAATGCTTTGGTAATGATTTCCCGTGTGGATTCTTCGGTATCTTTGGCAATGCCGAAATATTTTGGAATTGCATTTACAACATTAACCTGCGCCATGAGTTGTGCAGCGTTGCTGTTGCGAATTTGCGAAAGGCCCGGCTTCACATCAGGTTCCACCAGTTCGTTGCCTGTGGAAATAATGCCTATTGCAGGCTGCCTGTAAACTTCCGGCCAAACCGCTCCCACTGATGCCAAAACTGCTATTTCCTGCGGCCTGATGATTGTGCCTTTTTTCAGCACGAGATCGCTGGTTTTGATGTCTTCGCCGGTGTAGCACACATTCGGGCTGGTCTTTTCATTCACGAACCTGATCCTGCTTTCTCCGGTTTCTTCGGTATGCTCCACCATAATCACGGTATCAGCACCTTCGGGAACCACGCCACCGGTC
>CAYNDN010000618.1:0-3176 GCA_964395075.1 uncultured Lentimicrobiaceae bacterium
ACTCTGATCGATAAACTGGATGATATTTTCTCCCGATTGGAAATAGCTGAAATCAGCCTCACATTCCGGATCGCCCACAACGATCTGGGTGCAGTAAAAATCGTAACAAAACTGGATTTCATCATAAATGGCCAGGCAAACTTCATAATATCCGGCCGCCTCATAGGTGTGCACCGGATCTATTTCAAAGGAGTTGGATCCATCTCCAAAATACCAGTACATGTAGGGGTCGCTACCTGTGGAAAGGTTCGTGAATTCAACTGTGAGGTCATTAACTACATATGAAAAGTCAGCACTACACGGAATTGAATCAATGAAAACAGTTGTGCAAAACTGGTCATCACATTCCGGGTTTCCGGGATCAGAAATGGTAAGGCAAACCTCATATTCACCTTCTTCGTCGTAGGTGTGGATGGGCGAATACTGTGTGGAAGTATTGCCATCACCGAAATCCCAGAAGGTTTCGGTAAAATTACCTGAGGATAAATTGGTAAAATAAACCGAGTTGATTCCGAGGCTGTCACCAAGCACAAAATAGTTAAAGTCAGCCTCACAGGGAATTTCCCCTACTTCAACATCTAAACAATAACTGCTTTCACAGCCTGTTGCAACATCAGTTATCAGCAGACAAACACCATAAATGCCGGGTTCGGCGTATGTGTGCACCGGATTTTCCTCAGCCGAGCTAACGCCATCGCCAAATTCCCAGAGGTATTCCAAATCCAATCCAAGGGAGAGGTTTTCGAAAGTAACGGTTAAATCATTCATAGTATAATCAAAGTAAGCCACGCAGGTTGTGGTATCGAAGGTGATGGTTTGAGAGGTTGTATCATTGCAGTTTTCATCGCCCGAAATGATTATCATCACATCAAAAGGCCCGCCTGAAGTGTAGGTGTGGGTTGGGTTTTGTTCGGTGGAGGTGTTGCCATCCCCAAAATCCCAGAACCAGGAATTTGGGTTGCCTTGCGATTCGTCTCCAAAATATACCGTAAAATCCCATTGGTAATAATCAAACATGGCAACGCAGGGAATCTCACCAACTTCAACTTGCGCCGTGGCTACGCTTACACATTCCGGGTCTTGCGAAAAGATGTTCAGGATAACGGTGTAAACACCAGGTTCGGCATAAGTGTGAACCGGATTGGCCTCATTGCTTGTGGTGCCATCGTCAAATCCCCAGATATATTCCAGGTTATTTCCAATGGATTGGTCGAAAAATGAAACGGTCAGGGTTTCATCATCCACCTCATAGGTAAATGCAGCCTGGCAATCGATTGAGTCGGAGCCCATGATCATTGCTGGATTTTCAGGCATCATTTCGCTATGGTTAGAAACTTGCATAGGATTTTCTGAGGCTAAAACAGAGCCCATCATGATCAATCCAATTGATAAAATCAGAGTGGTAAATTTTCGCATTTTTTGCATGGTAATTGAATTTCTAATTTGTTGATCTTGCTGAACTACAAATAAGACAATCCAACCTGAAAAAGGTTGTCTGGAATTCTTAACTTAAAAGTGAAGAAGTCTTAAAGTCGGGGAAACTTCGATATTTTCAAAAATCTTGGTTCTGCTTTACAGCCTTCCCTCCATCACATGCATGGCCAATAGGGCGCCGATTAAAATCATGGTAAAAACGACTGTGATGGTTTTTTGGTTGCCCGATGGTTTAAACATGAGCAAAGCAACCATATAACACAATGCTAAAAAGCCACCGGAGTAAAAATTGGGTTGACCGAATGAATCGGAGTTTCCGGCGAGGGTGCTTCCAAGCATCAGCAGAGCAGAAACAATTGCACTGGTAATATAGCAGGGAACCTTGTAGGCGTCGTACTTCTGTTTATGCCCGATAAAGAAAAGCGGCGTAAATGCCAGGGTCATCACCAGCCCGCCGGCGGTTATCAATCCGTTGCCATTGAAGTCGATTCCAACCAGTATGATGATCAGGGCAGCCAGCATGAGCAAAATTGCCACAATCCCGGTATAGTTAGCATATTTTTCCATTGTTTAAATTTTTTGTTAGATTCCGACAAATTTAGAAAAAAGAATCTTACCCTAAGATTTATATTCAAAAAAAACAGATATGAAATTGATGAATAGTATTCAAGCTACTGTTTGATAAAACGCCCCGAAAAAGTTTTGCCATCTGCAAACGCAGTAATGGTGTATGTTCCGGGATCAAGGGCAGTTATTTGAATGGCTTTCCCATCGGTTTCTCCTGAAATCAATGCACGGCCTGAAATATCCAGAATTTTGTATGAAACATTTTCTTTCTCTTCTGGTAGTTTGATTGAAACCTGATCAGTAGCCGGATTCGGGAATATTTTCAAAGTTTCAACGGTATTATGAATTTCAGATACCGGAACGTAGTCATCTAAATGAACTTTGTACATCGAGCGGCCATAAGTGGCTGCAATCAACGATCTTTCCTGGTCGTGAAATTTTAAATCGCAAACAGGCACAATGGGCATTTCTGATCCCAGCATGCCCCAGTTTCCGCCGTTGTTCCAGCTCACATACACGCCGGCATCTGTGGCCACATATAGGGCACCTTCCAAATCCGGGTCGATGATGATGTCGTTAACCGGAAGTTCGGGCAGATCACCTGAAACGTCCTCCCAGGTTTCCCCAAAATCTGTGGTCCGATAAACATGTGGCAGGTATTCATCCATGCGATATCCTGATAAGGTAACATAGGCTGTGGCTTCATCGTTGGGATCGGCAGCAAGGCGGGTTATCCATCGCACCGGAAGCTCATCAGAAATGTTTGTCCAGCCTTCTCCACCAGACTGCGTTACCCATACATTGCCATCATCGGTTCCGGCATAAATTACATCGCCATTTAGTTTTGAAACTGATATAGTTGTTATGGTTCCAAAGGTCTGGTTGTATTGGCCCGGGCCGTTGGTCAGGTCCTGGCTGATGGCCGTCCAGCCGGCAGCATGATTTGTGGATTTGTAAACCCGGTTTCCGGCGAAATAAAGCGTTGATGGGTTGTTGGGATCAAACACCAGGGGCGACATCCAGTTGAACCGATCGGAGGAGCTGATACCGGAAGTTGCATTCCCGAATGAATAACCTCCATTGGTTGACCGGCCCAGTCCACCGTACTGTGATTCGGCATAAACATACTGGTTGTTTTCGGGGTTCACCAGCACATAAAAACCATCGCCGCCGTA
>CAYNDN010000619.1:0-3158 GCA_964395075.1 uncultured Lentimicrobiaceae bacterium
TCACTGGCAGCTTTGTGGCCCACGTGGCGATTACTTCGATCCGGGCGAAAGTGGACTCGTTGGTGGATGGGGATTTAACTATCCTGAAATGGAATTGTATGATGCTTTTGTTGCTGCCGGTGATGTGTATCGCCGTAATGCTACCGTTTGGAGTACAACCGAACTGGAAGCTGTAGGTGGTTCATGGAGCAATCCTGATGCCTGGGGTTGGGACGGATGTATCCGCATTAAATATGGAACCCGCTTAAGCGAAACCGATCCTGATGCTGTGGCAGAAGTTAACTATGGTACAAACCTCCGCCTGATGCGCTATGCTGATGTATTGCTCATGGCTGCTGAAGCAAAGCTGAATTCAGGAGATGGCAACGGGGCTCTCATCGAATTAAATAAAGTAAGAGAACGTGCACAACTCGAACCATTATCATCTGTAACAATGGACGACATAATGCTTGAGCGTCAACTTGAGCTTGCTTTCGAAGGTGTCCGTTTCCTCGACCTCATTCGCTGGGGCAAAGCTGCTGAAGTACTTGGTGCACAAGGTTATGTTGATGGCAAGCACAACCTGTTTCCAATTCCACAGGATGAGCTCACCAACAATCAGTTTATGGTTCAAAATCCTGGATACTAAAACAATGTTAGTTTTTATCTATATCGCACTACATCGTGTGTTGTAGTTTTTAGTTCTCATTATTGAAGTTTTGGATTTCGGGCTGCCATTCATTCGGCAGCCCGTTTTTTTATGCTGTTAAGATTATTTCAAAAAACCGAAACAAATGATTGATTTTGTTCCCTGACAATCTGATCAAGATTGTCTTTTTTCCTTTAGAACAAACGATACTGGTAAAGAACTTGCCAAAAACCTAACGGAATATATTCGCTCATTGCATGCAAATCAGGAATATGACTTTCTGCAAATCATTGAAGATTCTGAATTAACTACCTCAAAAAGAAAAGAACTTGATAATAGATACGCCCATTTCAATACCGCAATTTGAAATCATAATGAAAATAATAATTGCCAATAGCGGGCAAATAAGAATCAAATCCGATATCAACGTAATTATTTGTAAGATAGTGAAGTGTAGATTTTAAACCGACTTCAACACCCTGACTACACCTATTAACCACTCCCCAAATTTAATTTCTTATCAACGCTTTCCCAAATCCAATCTCTTAACTATTTTTGTGGCAAATCGAAAATTGGTAAACATTTTAAAACGAATACACTGAGATATGAAGAAATTGATTGAATGCGTGCCTAACTTCAGTGAAGGCAACGACATGGGTATCATCAAACAAATTACCGATGAAATTGAAGCTGTAGAAGGTGTAAAACTTCTGGACGTTGATCCTGGCAAAGCCACAAATCGTACTGTGGTTACAATGGTGGGAACTCCCGAAGAAGTTTGCGAAGCGGCATTCCGCGCTGTGAAAAAAGCCTCGCAGATCATAGACATGAGTAAACACAAAGGTGAACACCCGCGTATGGGTGCCACCGATGTTTGTCCGTTGGTGCCGGTTGCAAACATCACCATGGAAGAAACTGTGGAATATGCCCATAATCTGGCAATGCGCATTGGTGAAGAACTTGAAATTCCGGTTTACTGCTACGAAAATGCAGCCCGCGAAGAAAAGCGCCGCAACCTGGCAACCTGCCGCTCAGGTGAATATGAAGGCCTTCCGGATAAACTACAAAAACCGGAGTGGAAGCCTGATTTCGGGCCGGCAAAATTCAACGCTAAATCCGGTGCTACTGCTGTTGGCGCACGTGATTTCCTGGTGGCCTACAATATCAACCTCAACACCACCTCGACCCGCCGTGCCAACGCCATCGCCTTCGATATCCGCGAACGTGGCCGGGTAAAGCGTGAAGGTAATCCCATCACAGGTAAAATTGTTTTGGATGAAAATGGCAAAAAAGTAAACATCCCCGGATCGCTCAAAGCAGTGAAGGGCATTGGCTGGTATATCGAGGAGTACGGCATTGCGCAGATCAGCCTCAACCTCACCAATATCAGTATAACACCTGTACATGTGGCGTTTGAGGAAGCCAGCAAAAAAGCTCAGGAACGTGGCATCAGGGTTACCGGTTCTGAACTGGTAGGTTTAATTCCCTTACAGGCCATGCTGGAAGCCGGAAAATATTTCCTGAGAAAGCAAAAGCGCTCGGTGGGTGTTTCGGAAGATGAACTCCTGAAAATTGCTGTTAAATCATTGGGTCTGGATGATTTGAAACCATTCAACCCCAAAGAACGGATCATCGAGTATATGATTTCCGATGAATCAGGCAAAAAGCTCGTGGATATGAACCTGATTGAGTTTGCAAACGAAACAGCTTCAGAGTCCCCGGCACCGGGTGGTGGTTCCATTTCGGCTTATGCCGGAGCATTGGGCATTTCGCTGGGAACGATGGTTGCCAACCTGTCGTCGCACAAGCGCGGCTGGGACGATAGATGGGAAGAGTTTTCCAACTGGGCTGAAAAAGGCCAGGCCATCAAGGATGATTTGATACACTTGGTGGACGAAGATACCAACGCCTTCAACAAAATTATGGATGCTTTTGGATTGCCCAAAGGTTCTGATGCCGAAAAAGCCGCACGCAAGCAGGCCATCGAGGACGCTTCGAAATATGCCATGGAAGTGCCGTTTAAGGTGATGCAAAAATCTCTGGAATCCATGGAAGTGATCAAAGCCATGGCAGAGGTTGGAAACCCAAACTCTGTTTCTGACGCAGGTGTTGGCGCACTTTGTGCCCGTGCTGCCGTTCGTGGTGCCTTTATGAATGTACGGATCAATGCATCCGGAGTTGATGATAAGGAATTTGTGAATGACCTCCTGACCAGGGGCAATGAAGTTGAGAGCCGGGCCAAAGAGATGGAAATTGAAATCGTGAAATTAGTTGACGAAAAGATCAAATAGAATATTTGATTTGGATTGAAAATCCTAACCTGTCCTATTCATAAATATCAATGAAACTTCCTAAATCAATGAAATTCAATAGCCCCGTCATTTATGGCGGGGTATCAAAAAATCTTCCTACTGATATAACCTCCGCCCGATATTTTCTTGAATTATAGAGGCTAAACCACAAAGACGACTGATCTCAGATATTCTGACCCATCGTAAAGGGGATTGTCGCAACTTTTAGATTTCTCCTT
>CAYNDN010000620.1:0-3152 GCA_964395075.1 uncultured Lentimicrobiaceae bacterium
AAGTGCCAGCCTTGCGGGCATAAGGATGAAGCAGCCGGGTAATTATACAGCACACCATAATTTTGATAGCTGCCAAAGGTTTTTGCATCATAAACAGAGGTGCCGCTGTAGCCATAAACATAATATCTGGCCTGTGAATCATTAAGGTCGTTAGCTGAGTCAACCTGTGGAAGATAAGCAAGATTTTCTCTTATCCAGCATTGATCTCCGATTAATACTGTGGAATATTCAATGCCGTCCCGATCATCAGTAAATGTGGCAATCCCTGGGCATGGTTCATATTCACTGCTCTCGGTAATGAATTCTTGCTGATGGCCATAAGAAATTCCGGCTTCGTTGATAGTATATGCTCGAACCCAATATTTGGTCGTTTCCTGGAGATTGGAAATCTGAACTGTAAAATTCGTTCCTGGATCATCACTGCTTTGTGAAGCATCATCAATTGCAGGATAAGGCATAGTGCTCCAGCAGACGCCCTTTTCGGTAATTTCACCGCCTCCGGTGTCAACAATCTCACCATTACCAGTTGCTTCGTAAGGAAAAATATCTGAAACGGCCAGGGTATTAACGGTAGCAACGTAAATATCTTCATCCCTGATACAGCGAACAGAATATCCTTTAATATCCGAATTGCTAAGCATGTTTGCCTGGCCGTTTTCATTGCTCAGGTTAAGATAAATGGGTTGTTCTCCTATTGAGGTGGATTGGGTCCATAGTGATCCGCTTTTGCCGAGGCTGTAAAAATTTCCATTTTTTACATTTCCACCGGGTAATGCTCTGAATCCGCTTTCGTTAGTAGCATCCGCATTAACTTCTTCCCACCTGGGGTGTGGGTAGGGAGTTGTTAGTGTGCTCTTTAGCTTGCCTCCCGGATTTTCTCCCAAAATGGTAATCAAGTTTTTAAATTCGTTTGAGGAAGGCAAATGCCAGCCATCAGGACATGCTGTTTTTGCTGCCTGCCAATTGTAAAGCACACCGTAGGCATTGTAGGTTTGTTGCGGAAAATCGTTACTGTTTTCAATGTTCTAGAAATTATAAATATAATACCGGGCTTCAATTTCAGAAGTTTCATTGGGTGGATAAATATCAGGCCAGTATTTTAAATTTTCCTGAAGCCAGCACTGGCTACCTATTTTCACTGTTTTATATACTTTTTGATCTCTTGGGTCTGATATGGTTTCCATACCAGGGCAGGGTGTGCCGCCATAAGGATTGCCGGCATTTTCTCCCGTTGTCGTGAATGCCAATACCTCACCGTATCCGGTTCCATCTTCGTTATTTGCAAAAGCCCTCACATGGTAATTTGTTCCTGGAGACAGCCCTGATATTTTGGATGAATAAGCATAGTCGGTTTCTGTGCAGTACGATACCCCTGCATTTTCATCAAGTGTGGGTTTTTCGTGAGTTGCCCAAACTACTCCTTTTGATATAATTACCAGTCCTTCATCGCTGGTAATGTTACCACCGCTGATGGCGGTGTTTGGTCCAATTTCTAAAACGGGTAGTGTAGTGAGGTTGGGTTCGTTTTTTTCTTTGCTGCAGTTTGCAAACAGAAGTACTGCAAAGGCAATGGCAATAAACAGGATATGATTTGGATTTTTCATAATTTTTGTATTTTTTAATGCTCACCAAAAATAAAACAGATCATCTGTCTTTCCAGACCAACCATGACGAAACACCTTTTTGAGCGTGTGAAATGGGGTTTTGGGCTGATGAAACAGGTTTTTGAGGATTTTTCCTACAGTGATTTCAGCCACGAATTTGTGAAAGTACATGGTGGGAAAATCCGGGTGGAAGGTGTTCTGACGAAGGCACCACATTTTGTTTTACCCAGCCCGCTGGATTTGGTTTTTTTACCGCAGAGGAAACGGAGAAGCCGCAGAGATAGCTGAGGATGAAAAAAGAGTTGTGAGCATGTGAATTTGCTTTATGTTGTTCTTTTTAACTAAGCTGGCAAAAACCTGCCAGAAAAACCAATCCGAAACGCCGGACGCGGAAGGGGAGCATGCTCCCCATGCAGGGGGCGAAAAGAATATTCCACGCCGGAGCATGCTCCGGCGTGTTTTAGCGTAGAAATGGGTGCAAAATGTCCAGAATACTATGGTGTTTTGGGTGCAAAACATCCAATATTCTATGGTGTATTGGGTATAAAATGTCTAAAATACAAGGGTGTTTTTGAAAATTGTTTTATTTTTGTGCTTGTTATGAAAAGACTAATTGAAAAATATTTAGAAGATTGGCGGGTAAGCCCCAATCGAAAACCACTGATTTTAAGAGGTGCACGACAGGTTGGGAAAACCTGGGTGGTAGATCATTTTGGGCAAAATTCCTTTAAACATTATCTAAAGCTGAATGCTGAGCAGGACCCGGGCCTGAGAAAAATTTTCAGCAGTAATAATCCCGGATTGATCATCAATGAATTATCTGCACTTTTTAGTGTTCCGATTATCGAAAACGAAATACTGATTTTTATTGATGAGGTGCAAACAGCTCCTGAAGTTTTGGCTGCTTTGCGTTATTTCTACGAAGAAAGGCCGGGGTTACACATCATTGCAGCAGGTTCGCTGCTGGATCACACGCTCAACGATATGCCCTATTCCATGCCGGTGGGTAGGGTAGAGTTTGCCTACCTTTTTCCAATGAGCTTCACAGAATTTTTAATGGCCAATGGGCAGCAGGGATTGGTTAATTATATCAGCGCTTATGAAATTGAAACACCCTTTGGGGATGCCCTGCACCGAAAGTTGCTGGAATGGCTGCGGCTGTATTTTTTTATTGGCGGTATGCCCGAGGCTGTAAAAGTTTTTGTAGAAACGGGACAATTGACAGAAGTTGAAAAAGTGCATAATTCAATTCTCACTTCTTTTAAATACGATTTTGCGAAGTATGCAACCCGAAAACAGCAGGACTATCTGAATGATTGTATGAGTTATGTTGCAGGAAATATTGGTAAAAAGGTAAAGTATTCGATGATTAACCCGGGGGTAAAATCAACCTACCTTAAGGAAGCATTGCTAAAACTTGAAATGAGCAGGATCGTTAATCTTGTGAGGAAAACCGGATCGTCAAAAGTTCCTATAACGCAGTTTGTTTCCAATGAAGTTTTTAAACCGCTGTTTCTGGATATTGGTCTTGCCTGCAGGCTTTCAGGG
>CAYNDN010000621.1:0-3150 GCA_964395075.1 uncultured Lentimicrobiaceae bacterium
TAGATCGTCAGCAGGATTTATCTCGCCTGTGGCGGACATCGAAACGTCAAAATACCACACAACAGCGCAGGATAAAAATCAAAAAGACAGCTTTTATACACTTTCTTTTCGTTTCATGAATACTCAATAAATTGTTGTTGTTCTGATTAAAACTGAACCTGGTTTCTGCCTTGAGTTTTATGTTGATTTTGTTGCCACGATGAATTGTCCGGCAAATCTTCAGTTTTCACACACCTCACCGGAAGGCCATAAGAAGGTGAGTAGCTATCCCCTCGAAAAATATCACTCCGATTGGGTTCAAGGTATCTGAAATATGGCGAACCATTTTCTGTGCAAGTCCAGAAGAAGCCGATAGTTGAATAAGAAAAAATACTAAGCTTAGCTCCGGTGGGCAAGGCTGTAAATCCACTGCTGTTTGTTGCTCCTGCATTGGGAGCAGCCCAGTGTGCTGTGCCTTGGTCCTTAAGATGTAAAGCAACATCAGATCCTCTGCGCCCCGTCAGGTCCCACTCAGGATCGGGGTAACCATATTGGGTATCAACCTCTCCTTCAAGTATCTTGAACTCTTCATCACTGGGCACATGCCAGCCCGCCGGACATACGCCCTGCACACCGCTTGGTACACTATCGCTGCTGGCCTGTCCGTTCATTACTGCCGGCCAGTTATAAAGTGCACCATAAGTTTGAAAATTACTGGTTGCCTTAGCTTCGGCCACATCCGTTCCCTGGTAGCCGAAAACATAATAATATGGATCAGTATCTGAGCCTGCAGAAGCAGGACTGACTGCCGGTAGATAAGCCAGGTTTTCCGCCATCCAGCACTGGTCGCCGATTTGCACAGTCGGATAGCTTTGTCCGTCGCGGGGGTCAATAAAACTTTCCCCACAATTAAATGAAACAGGTTCAACTTCAGTCTGAAATCTCCACAATGGTCCGTTAGTGGAATTGCCCTGGTCGTCGTGTGCCACAATCCGCCAGTAATACCAGGTTTCGTATTCCAGCGTTCCCGGGTCATAAGTTGATTCGGATTGTCCGGAGGCTACTGATGGGGGCGTTTCGGTTGTTCCAAAATACACAACATAGGTGATGGGATCGTTTTCATAATCAATTGAACTCCAGGAAAGGATGGTTCCTTCTACGGGTTGTTCAGTGCTCCAGTCTTCGGGCAAACCATAATTCGGTGCTGAAGGTGGCTGGTTAGTGGGAGCATCACCATAAACGCAGCGCACGCTATAACCAATTTCTTTGTGCCATGCGGTCCGGTAAACTGAGTCGGTATAGCTAAATAAAATCCGGTACCAACCATGCTCAGCTGAACTTTCAGTAAAGGTCCAGAATCTTCCACCCCCTCCTAATCCATAGAACACTCCGGTTTCGAATGACCTGCCCCCTCCGGGCAATGCCGTAAAGCCATAAAGATCAATGCCATTTCCATTATTGTCCCAGCCGGAAGTGCTTTTCAGGTTTTTGTTGGCATCATTTCCGCGGTAACCGGCCTGATCCCAAAAGGCATCGCCGGTCAGATACTGGCTATCCACATTCCCTTCCAGGGTTTTCCATTCGGTGTCGTTGGGGGTATGCCATCCGTCAACTGTCGGACATGCATTTTGCGCGGCCGGCCAGTTGTAGAGCACCCCATAATCCTGGTAATTCTGGGTTGCTTTGGCTGCGGCAACATCCGTACCCTGATAATCATACACATAGTATAAGGGAGTTGTTTTGCTGCCGTTTGCTGAAGGACTCACGGAGGGCAGATATGCCAGATTCTCAGCCATCCAGCACTGTTCACCAATTTGTACGGTTTGATAGGTTTGCCCATCCCTGGAATCTGTAAAAACATCTCCACAGTTAAATGCTGTCGGCTCTTCTCCGGTTGTAAAACTCCACACCGGCCCTTCGGTAGAATTGCCCTGGTCGTCGTGGGCTACAATTTTCCAGAAATACTGAGTAGCGTATTGCAGCGAGCCGGGATCATAAGTGTTTTCGCTTTGACCGGTTGCCACCTGAGCCGGAGGATTTTCAGTTCCAAAATACACATCGAAGGTTAAAGGATCGTTTTCGGGGTCGGTGCTGGCCCATGATAAAGTTGTTCCTTCTATGGGTTGGTTAACCGAACCATCCTCAGGAGTTGGATTTGAGGGTTGCTCCGGAGGCTGATTTACAGGTGCCTCATCTTTTACGCAGCGTACAGAAAATCCGAATGTTGGAACATCATCATATCGATCAATTGTTGAAGTATTCCTATACATCAATCTTGCCCATCTTTGTCCACTTTGATTTCCAATAGAAGACGTCCATAAGTAATTTCGAGAGCCAACATAATGCGCTGATTGACTCACGCCTGCAGGCAATGCGCTAAAACCACTGCTATTGGTTGCTCCGGTATTAGGACTGTTCCAACGTGGATGAGGATCCGGAGCGGTCCGCGTACTTTTTAACGCACCGCCGGCAACACCTTCACCTCCTAAATGATCGGTAAGCGTGGTCCATTCATCATCAGTTGCTACATGCCAGCCATCAGGACAAATCCCTTGTGTTCCTTCATCAGTAACATATTGCATCATTTCATCCCACATATATTTTGCGCCATAGTCATCGCAGTTTTCTTCAAGTCCGCCGGTACACCATTTTTCGATAACTCCGTTATCCGTTTGGGTAGTTGTAACCAGTGTACCAATATTCAGGTTCTCAGCCATCCAGCACTGGTCGCCGATTAGCACAGTTTCGTAGGTTTGCCCGTCGCGATTATCTGTGATGGGTTGTCCGCATTCAAAGCTTCCGCCACCGCCGGCGAAACTGATATTTACGTTATCGGACGAAGTTCCGCAATCGTTGGCAATCGTCCATTGCAATTCATAAGTGATTCCTTCTACTCCTGAAAAACCACTCACCGGATTATTGGGATCGGCAATAACGCCTCCTGCTCCGGAAATAATGCTCCAGGTTCCGGTTCCAATTGCAGGACTGTTTCCGGCAAGCGTGGTGCCTGTTCCCTGCACATCCAACTGGTCTGCACCGGCATCAGCGGTGGTTGGCGGGGTATTGAAAATGATATCCACAAAATCTTCGCTGGTTCCGCAGTCATAAGCGATGGCCCATTTCAGCGTGTAGCTTTCACAGGGCTGGCCGGTAAATGTTGTGGCTGGATCG
>CAYNDN010000622.1:0-2786 GCA_964395075.1 uncultured Lentimicrobiaceae bacterium
AGGAGATAAACCACATTCTTGGTTTTCAAAAGACAATGGCATCATGATGCCTGTAAAAAAATTAAACATCTGTTTATTTTGTCTTATTGATGTGCAATCGGTCGGATTGGTTAGATTATGATATTTTCCATTTACAAAATAGGATAACCCTGATTTATAAAGTGCTCAGTCATATATCCATTTTAAAAAAGCATGTGCAATTGCAGCTCCTTTTCAGGGCGGGTCGTCAATCTTTTAGATCAAAATAAACTTTTGGAAAGTTTAGCAAAGTTAAGCTATTGATAAACAGCGGACTCGCTGCCGTTTATCTAATTTTTTGTGCGTATAACCTGCCCTAAGCGGGCAAACTTTTTGCGAAAAGTTTGATCAAAAAGCTCGCACACCTGGGGATCAAAACTTGTGATTGGAGTTTACGAATAGAAACTAAGTTAGCCAGGAAATGCCAAAGCCATGTACTTAGAATAATTTTTCAAGTTTCATAATTCCGTTTCTGAGACGTTTTAAATTCATACTTTTGTTTAAACCATATTTAAACCGATAACCAAACAAGGCTTTAACGTTTTTCGCTAAAGCCTTGTTTTTGTATTAATTAGGTTGAGCGGTAAATGGGGCTCGAACCCACGACCCTCAGCTTGGGAAGCTGATGCTCTACCAACTGAGCTACTACCGCGGCTTGCTGTGGGCATTACTGGATTCGAACCAGTGACTTCCACCCTGTCAAGGTGACACTCTAAACCAACTGAGTTAAATGCCCATATTAGACGGTTGCAAAATTAATAAATATCACTTTTCAAATCAGCACAATGATTAAGATTATTTAATTTCGCGCAATTCTTACACAAATCTATTTTAACAATAATATGAAAGTATCCATCTTCAAATCTACAATTACCCTTCTGCTGGTTGGGTTTATTAGCTTAGGGTTCGCACAGGAAAATGAAAACACGCTCACACTTGAAAAAGTGATGCAGTCCAGGGAGTTTTCCACAAAATCAGTTCGTGGCATCCGTCCCATGAATGATGGCGAACACTTTACACAAATTAAACCGGATTCCATCAATGCTTACAGCTATAAAACTGGTAAGCTTGCTAAAGTAATTGTAACTTCCGATGAACTTGTTCCGGAAGGTGAATCCGATCCCATCTCACATTACAATTATCGTTATAATGATGTTGAATCCTTGATTTTGTTTGCCACCGAAACAGAATCTATTTATCGCCGTTCATCAAAATCAGAATATTACATTTTTGATTTGGAAACACGCAAGTTGCAAAAGCTTTCTGAAAACGGCAAACAGCAAATGGCCGATTTCTCGCCTGATAATTCAATGGTGGCATTTGTTCGCGAAAACAATATTTTCATCAAAGATTTGAATTCCGGAACGGAAAGCCAAATCACCAATGACGGTGAAAAAGGGAAAATTATAAATGGTACCACCGACTGGGTTTACGAAGAAGAGTTTGCTGTGGTTAAGGGTTTTCACTGGTCTCCGGATGGCAAAAAGATTGCCTTTATGCGTTTTGATGAATCGGATGTAAAAGAATGGTGGCTGACCTATTACGGCGATTTGTACCCAGAGCGTTATCATTACAAATACCCTAAGGCCAGGGAGGATAACTCCATTGTTACCATTCATGTTTATGACCTGGAAACCGGGAAAACCATTTCGGTGGATGTGGGCGAAGAAACTGACCAATACATTCCACGAATAAAATTTACGGGATTTGGAAATACTTTGTCCATTCTTCGTGTTAACCGGTTGCAGAACAAACTGGAGATTTTGTTTGCAAATATTGAAACAGGTGAGTCTAGAGTAGTTTATACCGAAGAAAATAAATATTACATCGAAGACGGAAATTATGATAACATCAATTATCTGAACAACAACAGTCAAATTATCCTTACCAGCGAGCGCAGCGGTTTTAACCATATTTATTTGTATGATGTTGAAAATAAGAGAATCAATCCGGTCACTTCAGGCAATTGGGATGTTACGGATTTAATAGGTGTGGATGAGGAAAACGAAAAAGTGTATTATGCTTCTGCTGAAATTTCTCCATTGGACAGAAACGTTTATGTGGTAAATTTTGATGGTAAAAAGAAAAAGAATCTCACGCCTGAGGCAGGAACCAATTCTGCGCGATTCAGCAAAAATTATAAATACTTCATCAAAACATGGTCTGACGCCAACACACCTCCGGTTTATTCAGTAAATAAGGGTAAAAATGGTGATCTGATCCGTGTGCTTGAAGATAATGCCACTTTGATAGATACCCGTGGCGAATACAATTTGCAGCCTAAAGAGTTCTTCACCATCACAACATCGGAAGGTGTTGAATTGAATGCATACAGGATTTTGCCATATAATTTCGATGAATCCAAAAAATACCCGGTGCTTTTCGATATTTATGGTGGGCCGGGATCACAAACAGTCCGCAACAGCTTTGGGCGTGGTGACATGTGGAGTCAATATCTGGCCCAGGAAGGCATTATGGTGGTTTCGGTGGATAACCGGGGAACAGGTGCGCGTGGTGAAGGATTTAAAAAAGTAACTTATAAGGAGTTAGGCAAATATGAAACCATCGATCAGATTGAAGCTGCAAAATATCTCGGTTCACTGGATTATGTGGACGAAGACAAAATCGGGATTTTTGGCTGGAGCTATGGTGGTTATATGTCCACGCTCGCCATGACAAAAGGTGCAGGCATTTTTGATGTGGGTATTGCCGTGGCACCGGTTACTACCTGGCGCTACTACGATAATATTTACACCGAACGGTTCATG
>CAYNDN010000622.1:2796-3147 GCA_964395075.1 uncultured Lentimicrobiaceae bacterium
GTTCATGCGCACCCCCCAGGAAAACCCGGATGGCTACGACGATAATTCACCCATTAACCATGTGGAAAAACTGGAAGGACCTTACTTGCTGATCCATGGTATGGCCGATGATAACGTGCATCCACAAAATGCCTACGACCTGATCACTGCGCTTGTCGCTGCTGACAAGGATTTTGAGCTGATGCTTTATCCCAATTCTAATCATGGCATCTACACCGGGAAAAATACAAGATTCCACCTTTATGAGAAAATGACTGATTTCCTGTTTGAAAATCTGAAATGAGTAAATTTAATAAAAACATAAAGTGAATTATGGATATCACCAAAAATAGCACTGATAGATTGTACGAT
>CAYNDN010000623.1:0-3144 GCA_964395075.1 uncultured Lentimicrobiaceae bacterium
TCGATACCATCATCGCAAAAAACCGGAAAACCTGAGGGGGTTAATCGCAAAAGATCAGAAATTTCGAGCCGGGTTGCCGGATTATTTGTTCCAATACCAACATTCCCCTCGTTATAAAAAATATTCGTATCCGCAGCCTGCCACATTGAACCGTTACCACTATTCTCCGAATACAGCGCATACGGTACCGCCATCAACTGACTAGTTCCGGCAAGCAGGTAGTTTGTACCTCCGTTAATGTCGAAGCTGATCTCCAGGAAATAATCATCAGCACCCCAGTCAATACTTGTAAATTCGCCGGACACAACAGTCCCATTGCCAATTTCAAGGTTTGCCAGGCCAAACTGGTTGGTGGTGGTGGTGTGGGTTTCGGAGTAAACAACTGTTCCAGAGGCATCACCCTGCCTGAGGCTTAACTGAAACGAAACCGTCTGGCCGGGAACAATTTCTCCATCGCTGTCGCGTACTACGGCCTGGTACTTAAATGTTGATGGTTGTGCAATTACAACTGTAGCTAAAAATAATGCTGTAGCAAAAAGCAATAACTTTTTCATAACTTCTCCTTTTTTTATTAATATGTACTATATCAGATCGATTATTACGTAAGTGACAAAAGTTCAAATCTAATCTGACATTCAAATAATTCTATAAACTATAATTCCTATTAATTGACTATTATACTTATATAGCTTCCTGTTAAACCCACCCTTGCCCCTCCCCTGCAAGCGCAAAGGAGAAGCCGGGCGGGCATAGCGGAGAAGCTATGGTTTATTTCATTACCACTATCTTGCGGATGATGGTATTTTCAAATGACTTCAACCGGAGGAAATAAATCCCGGGGTACAGGTCAGATGTGTTGAGCAGAACATCTGAGGTGCCGGCATCCATATTTTGGTCTGAAACCGTCAGGACCACCTTGCCTGTGCAATCCAGCAAATCCAACTGTACTGTATTTGCTTTGGGCATTTCCCACGAAATATGAGCCTCATTATAAACCGGGTTGGGCGAAATGGTCAGGGATGTTTCGATGACCGATTCTAAAATTCCAAGCCCTTCTTTAAAGGAAGTAACCTTTGAAATACCCCAGTCGGCATACACATCTTCCATTCCGATTCCGGTATCGAATTCCGGTATCAGGGTGGAGATTTCCAACGTTTCTGCGTCAACCAGTGATAATTCCATTTTATCACCAGCCACAAAACCCTCAACTCTTTTGGTTGTAGGATCGACGCCATAAGCTATTAGCAGCATAGGTTCTGAGGCATCGGTAATCATCGCTGATGAAACGATCATCCCATCCTTGTTACCCACCGCGAGAACACTTCCCTCCGGAATTCCTGTTAAAGCCTCCTTATCAATCACCCACAAATGCTGAATGCCGGTTGACTTATAATTGTGGGGAGCATTGATTGAAGTATTATTTTGAGCAATTGCACTTTTAGCAATATTTCCAAAATCAGCCACACACTCACCAAAAGTATTTACGAAATATCCGGTACCCGGCTCCAGGGTGTTTAGGGTGTAGAGCCCACCCGCAGGCCAGTAAACCAGTCCCTGCCCAATATCGAATGCAAAATGCAGATCATCGCCCAGCTGGTTAAAAATATCAGCAGCACCTACCGGTTCTTCAGATAATACGGGCATATAATTGTAACCTGTTTCCAGCAATACCGTTTTATCCGCATACACCACACCCGGCATCTCCATTGTAAAATCGTTTGCAGCCTTCACTTTCAGGGCTAGCTTTGTCCACCAAAAGTCCATGGTATTTACATTTTGTCCGGGCCAGAAAATACCACCCTTATTGAAAGCAAAAATGAGATCGCCTTCTGCAACCGGTTCTGTAAATATTTCATCAATCACGGGATTTGCCGGTGCCAGGTAGGATGAAATCATACTCCAGCCTTCCTGAACATTGATTTCCTGCGTTGCCACTTTGCCCTGCCACTCAGTATTGATAAACCGCAAGGCCTCAGCCAAAGGATCGCCCACATCAAAATGGCCGCCATCGTAGGTGAAAAATTCATATTCCCAGCCGTATTTATCCAACGTATCTTTAAAAGCCAGGGCAATAGGATATGGTGCTACATTATCTGCAAGGCCATTGGCAAACCAGTACTTTGTTTCGGCAGGCTGTGTAGCCCCCGGAATCATTAGTGCAATATCATCCTGTAGGTATTGCTCTACATATTCAGGGATAAAGTTTCCATCAGCATCCAGCGGCACATTAACAAAGAAGGGTGGCATGGCCATATTCGGGCAATAGGCACCAAGCAGTGTAAACCATAATGCCGAAAGCTGGCCGTTGGCAGGACTGTAGTTGTAAGGCGGCGCTCCACCACTTTCAGCCAGGATTAATCCCACCATCAACTGATTCATGAGGCTTTGGTGTTTATAACCGCCAATGTCGGCCACCACAGAAAACAGTTCAGGATTGTTTATTGACATACTCCAGCCGGCATGCCCTCCCATGGAATGGCCCAGGTGGAAGCGGTAATCCTGCCCGGGCAACACACGGAAATTTTCTTCCACATAAGGAATCAGGTCGTTGAGCAGCATGTCTTCATAATTCCCGTAAAGGGGCGAATTATACCAACAGCTCCCCAGATAAGGCGGCGCCCATCCGTTGGGCTTAATAATTACAAAAGGATCAATCTCACCATCAGCCATCATTTGATTTAAGACGGGCAGGAACCAGTCATATTCCGTTTCGTTGCTGAAGGCTTTGTGTAGCATATAAATGACCGGGTAGTGTTGATCATCATTTAGATCATAACCGGGCGGCAGCCACACATCCACCATTTCCATATGGCCAAGTGCATCACTAAAAAATTGATCCTTGAAAACCTCATAACCTACCTCTGATACCTCATTAAATGAAATATCCAAAATATCTACCACGGCATGAGGATCAGCAATATGTGTATCGTGGCAGGTTTCTTCGCCCAGTATCTCCCTGAAATTCTCACCAGAAACATCTCCGGTGAGATATTCATATAATGCACTTTCTTCATCGGGGGTCATCATCCTATCAAATTCTTCTGAAACGATGTAAAGCTCCACGCCATTTGGCGCGGTGAAAATGCCGGCATTGGCCTGGATGCGCGGTTTGTAAGGATATGGCAAAGGCGGTGGAATAGGCAT
>CAYNDN010000624.1:0-3135 GCA_964395075.1 uncultured Lentimicrobiaceae bacterium
GCACAGTTGGTGGTGATCAAAGGCAGAAATACACCTAAAGCCTGGTATAGCGGAGGACTCACCTTTTTCAGGATGATTTCTACCACCTGCACTAGTGAGGCAATTACGAGAATGAATGAGATGGTTTGCAGAAATCCAAGATTAAATGGTGTGAGTATGTAATTCTGGATGAGCCAGGTAACAATGGCAGCTACAGTCATTACAAACAGTACTGCGCCACTCATACCTGCGGCTGTGGAAATCTTACTGGAAACCCCAAGAAAAGGACAAATCCCGAGGAAATTGGCCAACACAATGTTGCTCACCAATACCGATCCGATAATTATGATGATATATTCCATAACTACTCCTTTATGCTTTTTTTAATACTTTGTTGAGGAATGCGATTAAGAACCCAAGTGCAATAAAAGCACCCGGTGAAAGGATAAATACAAGGATACCATCACCTGGAGCAAATTTGAATCCGAATATCGATAAATTGCCGAGAATTTCGCGAATGGCACCCAGCATGGTAAGCGCCATGGCAAATCCCAAACCCATACCCAGGCCGTCCATAATTGAAGAACCCAAATTGTTTTTGGATGCGAATGCTTCGGCTCGTCCCAGCACAAGACAGTTTACTACAATAAGCGGAATAAAAATACCAAGTTGCTCATGCAGTGCAGGAGCATATCCCGCCATAATAAGATCAACAATGGTAACAAACGATGCGATAACAACAATAAATGTTGGAATACGAACTTTGCTTGGCACCAGATTCTTGATAAGTGAAATTACGATATTCGACATCACCAGCACGAAGGTGGTTGCCAGTCCCATCCCTAAACCATTAAAAGCAGAACTCGTTACCGCAAGTGCCGGACACATACCGAGCAGCATCACGAACACTGCGTTTTCTTTGAAAAATCCTTTGGTGAAATTTTGCATTTGACTCATGGCTCCCCTCCTATTTATTTTCCTTTTTCGTTTCTTCGTAGGTATCATAAGCACGCTGAATGGCATCGCATACAGCTCTTGAAGTAATTGTTGCGGCAGTAATGGCATCCACATCGCCACCATCTTTCACAACCTTAAGTTTAAAAGTAGCAGGATTTTTACCCTTAAACTGATCTTTAAATGCTGCATCTTCCATTTTCGTTCCCAGGCCGGGAGTTTCTTTATGCTCCAGCAGTTCATAATTATTGATGGTGCCATCGGCCTGAAAACCCACCATTAGTTTGATCAATCCACTATAACCGATATTGGTATAGGTATTTACGGCAACACCAATGTTTTCTCCATCTTTTATTCCCTTAAAAAGTACCAGGGAATCGCCGCCGCCTGCAGGGATTTCAGCATCCCGCTGTAGCTCCGAAAAACCAGGCATTACATCATTGATGGCTTTTTCCTGCTTGAGCCTTTTTACCTCGGCAATTGGCCCTTTGGTGAGATTGTAAACACCACTGGCCGCAAGCGATGAAATTGCCGTGACCACCAGCAGTGTTAACACCATATTAGTAAAAGTTGATTCTTTTTTTGCCATAGCATCTGATATCTTTAATTCGATACTTTCTGTTGATTTGTTGAGAATTATGCCTTAACAGCTTTAATCTGCCCAAACCGTTGCGGTTTGAATTGGTTAGTGATTAGTGGTGCAAATGCATTCATAATGAGAATTGCAAACGAAACGCCTTCGGGATAACCGCCCCAGAAGCGGATCACCATCGTAATTACACCACAACCAACCCCGTAAATGATCTGCCCTTTGGCCGACATGGGCGAACTCACCATATCAGTTGCCATGTAGAAAATCCCCAGCATTAAACCTCCGGTTACCAGATGGAAAAGCGGATTGGCATAATAAGTCGGGTCGATAAGCCACATGATGGCTGCAAATCCAACTGATGAAACAAGGTAAGCCACCGGGATATGCCAGGTGATCACCTTGCGGGAGAACATAAAAATTGCTCCAAGCAACAGAGCTATTGCCGACATCTCACCCATTGAGCCTCCCTGATTTCCTATCATCAGCTCCAAGTAAGATGGAATTTCACTCATCACCTGCTGAACTGTTTGGCCGGCACCAACACCTTCTTTCAAAATTCCAAGCGGAGTGGGCCCGGTAATTACATCTGCCAGGGCAGTTGGGAAATTTGGTTTGGGAATCGGCCAGCTTGTCATCTGTACCGGGAAGGAAATCAACAAAAATACACGCCCAACCAGTGCCGGGTTGAATGGGTTTTTGCCCAATCCGCCAAAAGCCATTTTTGCGATGCCGATAGAAACAATGGCACCTATGATAATGATAAATGTTGGCAGATTTGTAGGCACGTTAAAAGCCAGAAGCACACCTGTAACAATTGCTGAACCATCGTTGATGGTTAAATCGCCCTTGATCATGTAGCGTTGAATGAGGTATTCAATCAAAACACATGCGGTAACAGAAATTGCCATCACCCGCACAGCATCCAAACCAAAAAAGTAAAATGAAACCAGCATAGCCGGAAGCATGGCATAAAAAACCGTGTACATGATCTTCCGAACAGATTCGTTGGTATGGACGTGCGGTGATCCCGATATCGTTAGTAGTTTATCCATAGTTTAATTTTTTCCTCTTGTTCTGATAATTTGACCAACTTTAGTTTTTCCAAGCCTGATATAATCAAGCAGTGGCCTTCCTGATGGACAGGTATAATGACATGATCCGCACTCAATGCAGTCCATGATCTTATCATTTTCGGCGCGTTCCCAAATCTCATGCTTTACTTCCTGGGCCAGCAGGAATGGTTCAAGACCCATCGGGCAGACAGAAATACAACGGCCACAGCGGATACATGCCTTCGTTTTTGTCCGGTGTGATTCTTCTTCAGGAATGAGCAAAATACCTGAAGATCCTTTTACGATGGGTGCCTCAACCGACATGAGAGCTTTGCCCATCATGGGGCCGCCACCAATCACCTTACCCAGGTTATCAGGAACACCACCGGCTTTTTCAATCAATTCCGAAATCGGTGTACCCACCCTTACCATAAAATTTGAGGGCTTTTTGGCTGCCTTACCGGTAACAGTAACCACCCTTTCGATGAGGGGTTTGTTTTTTTGTACGGCTTCATACACAGCATACGCAGTGCCCACGTTATCCACCACACAACCAGT
>CAYNDN010000625.1:0-3130 GCA_964395075.1 uncultured Lentimicrobiaceae bacterium
TGCTGCATGTTTAAAATATATCTCCTTTTTTGGTTTTGGCTTGTCCAAGTTGGGTGCATTAGTCTATGACGCTAATGAATCAGCAATAAAATCGGTTTCATTTTTTGGAATTCCATAACCTTTGGCAATTCTTAGTAGCTGTGTAATTGATTTTTCAATGTCTCGAATAATCTCCTTCGACCTTTGTTTGTTTACCCTAAAATAGCCTGCCACAGAAAGTGCCAAATCCAAATCAAGATCATTGTTAAATTCATCGATATTTTGATTTAATCCTGTTCCATACGGATTACAATTCATATCATAAGCAGGCGATAACTGCCAGGCATTCTTCACCAACAAAAACCCATGATTTCTTAAATGGTCATCAGTATTCTTGACTAAAATAAAAAATACGATCCTGCGCCAAAGCTCCTCGAGATCATCATTGGGATTAGAACAAAGTTTTAAAATAGCTGGAATCATTTCCATGTAAGATACACCCGATATATAATCGTCTCCATCTTTATGCTGTAACATCGTCATTGCTGATGCGAAATGAATTCTTTCTCCGGTAATTTCCCTGTCGAACCGTTTAGAAAGAAAAGTATGGTGCTTTTGTGAAAAGCGTTGCGCTTTAGCATCCGGCACTCTTATGCCTGATATTTTCGCCAATTCGTGAATTACTTTTTCCCATGCACCTACATCGATCTCATCGTTTTTGCTGGGAAATTTTGCGATCCACAAAGCGCCATCAGGAGCTTTTACTCCTGCCTTTGGCCTTGCGCCACCGAGAGAACTTCCCGGAGCCAGAAGCATTTTAAACCATTTCATAGCTTCCTTGTCCATGGCAAATTTGTTACTTTCATATTTAATAGAGGCAAATTCAATATCTCTTAAAGAAGTCCATGGAGGGGTTTTGAATTCGGGATCATTATTGAGAAAGCTTCCATCCTTTGATAATTTTAGTCGTAATCCTCCACTTCTCTGAAAATCATCTACTCCAAGCAGAAAGTCCGAATCTGTAAGTGGTTTTTGTTTCCGGTTCTCAAGTTTAGCATTGATAGCCTCTCTTCTTGTCATTAGTTGCCTGCCCCATCTGTCTGGCATTGAGTCAAAAAAAAGACCAAAATTTCCAGTGTTTTCTGATGGAAATTGCCTACCTGAAAAATGCATTAATCCCGGGTCAAGAATTTGTGCAGCTTTAGATTTTATCCATTCAGGATCATATTCAAATTGATAAATTTCCTTTCCCCTGCTGCCAATGCAAAACAAAGTTCCCATCAAAATGGGGCCATTCAATCCAACCCAATCGGCAAATACAAATATTTTACGCTCCTTATTCATCAGACCGATTTTTCTTTGGTGCTCTCTTTTTAACCAATAAACCGGCATCCTGCAATTTCCGGCCAAATACATCATCCTTTGATACTTCCAGCAAATCTTTGTCAAGTCCCAAAATCATTAATACCTGTGCATAGCTTGCCATGGCTACGCCGGAATTTCCTTTTTCTATGCCATATAAAGTAGTTCTGGAGATGCCTGCGCGCTCGCAAACTTCAATTGATGATAATTTTCTGCGTAAGCGTGCCAGCCGGATGTTTTCACCAAGCTGGGCCAATACTCTTTCTGTTTGCGGAAGTAATAAAAGTTTTCGCTTTTTCATAATGTTTACTATATTGAACAAAAATAATATTAATTAATATAATAGCAAACATTATAGGTGTTTTTCTAAAATTTCAAACCAAAACTTCCATAAATCATCGGAAGGTCATCAGGGGAAAAGTATCGGTAGTTTATCGACATGGTAAATTTCTCTACTGGTTCATACTCAATTCCGGTAATTAAATAATTTGAGGTGGTTTCATCAGCGGGTGATTCGATTTCCAGATAATCCCACCGGGCCAGAAACCTGGTTTTTTCTATCAGGCGGAACGACAGTATCAATGAAATGGCATTCACATTTTTATCATTTTCAAAGCCATAATTGTTTGTTCGTGAATATTCGCCTCCAACCCGGTAATTTGTTTTTTGAATACCGCCAAAAAATGAAATCACCGACTTATCTGCTGAGGATGCTGAGAGCAATGGGTCGGGAGCATAATCTGCGTAAAGCTTAAATGTTAAACCCTCTTCGGGATAAAATTGAATATTGTTTGCAAACAGAAACTTCCCTTCATTGTCCTGGTGCCTGAACGGCCCCTCTCCATTTACCACCGAAATTTGATAAAGCAGGTTTTCTCCGATTTTAAAATCTAATTGAGCGCCAAAATCTGCCGGCATGCCTAACCTGAATTTCTCCTGCATGGTAACCTCCACATACCGGAATCCCCAAAACCGGTCCTGGAATGTGAGGTATTGCGTGTTCAATAGTTGCCCGAACCTGAAGGTGAAAAAATCGTTGACATCCCATTTTATTTGAGCCATCTTTAGGTAGGCGGTATATTTACTACCCTCAAAATAATCGTAGTTGAGTGGGTTTCCTGCTGAATCGGTAATGGAATAAAAGTGGGTGGTCCGGGTTACATCCAACATGATTTTGCCGCTTACTTTTTCGGCAATTTCGTGGTAATACCCCATAATACCCTGGTTGAAACGAAACGCTGAAACGGGTTTTACATCCTTATTAAAATTGTGACGGAAGTCAGCGTAAATCTGTCCGAAAACATAGTGCTCATCAGGTTTAACCGGAATTATAGATGAACTTTGTGCATAAGATATTTGAATGGAAAAACAAATCAGAATAAAGCAAACAGGCAAAATTCTCATAGCCGCTTTGTTGGTTGTTTGCAAAAATATGAAATTCAAAAATGGTTTACTCAGTTTCTATTACGTTAAATTCTATAAGAGCTTTAACAATATCTGTGATTTCGCCCATGGCATCCTTTTCAACACCAGCTCTTGCCGCAATTTGTTCGATATTTTCAAAATTAGCCGTAGGGAAGGGCAGATGAAACAGGAACTTGCCCTGGGGTACTGTCAGGTTTATTTTGCGCTCGGTGCGGTCGCGGCCTTTTCCAAGCCATACTGCCACACTGCTAAAATATTCTTTGCCACGGGCTGTGGTAAATCTCATGCCGGCATTTTTGCGTTCTCTTATGCGAATCAGGCTTTCATCCTCAGGGCTGTTGCTCGACAGGAGCGATGTTAAATC
>CAYNDN010000626.1:0-3127 GCA_964395075.1 uncultured Lentimicrobiaceae bacterium
TTCGGCGCCTTTGGACAGGGTTATCTTGGCTTCGCGTGAAAGTGCCCCAAAACTCATGTCTGAAACAAAAATCGGGATGTCGAGCACCAATGGTTTTTTTGCCCGCGGACCAATGACTATTTTGGTTTCAACCGGATGATCGTCCAACAGGGGTTTTGTAGCCAGTTGTGCCGGTAAAAACTGGATTTGCTCCCATTTAGGCAGGGTGTTGCGGTCAACGCCCATGGCTTCGGTAGGGCCGTGATGCCCGACATTTTTCAGTCCGTTGCGGGCCAGTTCCTGGATGTATCCGGTGTAAGGCTCGGTATCTTCAGGGTTGGTGTCGGCATATTCGCCGAGGTATGCATCCCTTTTAAAAGGCTGGGGATGTTGCTGTGCGAAGACTCTCACCTCGTCAGCATCCACCAGTACCTGGTCGTTTTCCACTTTTGCCGTGAATTTTTGGAGGCCTTCTTCGTTGTTGTATTCCGAAACGCCTGTATCATAGCGGTAATCCCAGAAATGGATACCACAAATCAGGTTGTGGCCTTCTATGTGGCCATCGGCAAGTAGGGCACCACGATGAAGGCAGCGGCCATATAACACCGAAACATTGTCATCGTAGCGAACCACCACCAGGTCGATATCATTGCACAAAGCGTAAGCAGGAACGCGGTCCTGCAAATCCGAAAATTTAATAATGGGTACAAAATTCATGATCACTCCTTTAGTTTGGTTTCTATTTTTATTTCTGAAAGCAGGGTTTTATGCACCGGGCATTTGTTGGCTATTTCGAGCAGGCGTTGCTGCTGCTTTTCGTCCAGGTCGCCAATGAGTTCAATTTCCCGCGTGAAACGATCGATTTTACTGCTTGCATCATTTTCGCATTTACCGCAATCCTCGCCATGCACTTTGTCGTGATTGATGTGGACATTCACTTCTTTAATCTTCCATTTTTTGCGGTCGGCATACATGCGGATGGTCATGGCGGTGCAGGTGGCCAGGCCTGAGGATACAAAGTCGTAGGGTGTTGGCCCGAAATTATTGCCGCCGTAAGTTTCAGGTTCATCGCCGGTAAGGAAATGATCGCCGGCTTTAATGGCCGTGGTAAACTTATTTTCCTCGCGCAGGCTGGCCACCACCTGTAAATGTGTGCCGGGTTTTTCATCTTCCCGGAGTCGGATATAGCGCTTTGCCCAACTGGCAATTACGCCCCCGATATAGTTTGAGCCCTCAGCCTTAGAAAGCAGGTGGTCGGCGCCATCCAGCGAAACGAAGCTTTTGGGATGCTTTGCATGTTTAAATATCTCTGCGGCGTTGTTTATCCCCACAATGTTATCCTGTGGCGAATGTGCCACGAGAATGGCTTTACGTAGCTTACCCACCACATCGGCCAAGTTGGTTTCTTTCAGATCATCAAGAAACTGCTTTTTGATGGTGAAGGGTCTGCCGCCGATGTTAACCTCCGCATAGCCTTTTTCTTCAATATCTTCCAATCCTGAGGAGAGCAATTTGGAAACATGGTTGGGGTCGGAAGGAGCTCCCAGCGTGGCGACGGCCTTAATGGATTCTATTGCAGAAGCTGCATACAACACAGCAGCACCGCCAAGCGAATGGCCCACCAGGAGGGAAGGAGCCATATAATTTTGGCTGAGGAAAGAAGCTGCTGCTCCGATGTCGTTGATGTTGCTCGAAAAGTTGGTGTCGGAAAAGTCGCCTTCGCTTTCGCCCAAACCGGTAAAATCGAAACGCATCACACCAAAACCTGCTCCTGTTAATGCCCGGCTGATATTTCGCACTGCCGAAAGGTTTTTGTTGCAGGTAAAGCAATGTGCAAAAACAGCGAAACTACCCGGTTTCCGGTCTGCAGGTAACTCAATGTAGGCAGTCAGTTTGTGACCGTCCTTATTTTCAAAAGTTACTTTTTGGTTTTTCATAGATAAACAAATCCTTTAATATTCAATTCCATCATCTTATGCATGTACCGGTTTTTTGCCCTCAGCAACCTGTGTCAGGAATCTTTCAATATTTTGAATGCCTGTATCGATTAATGGACAATATTCTTTAAAGAAAGCGATCTTATCCTCATCTGTTTTTGGCAAGCGGGATTGCCAAGCCTTCAATACCTCATCCCCGTTATAATCCACAAAACTGAACCTTACCGAGAAATCATCCACCGGCAGGAGCAGGCTGTTGCCCGGCAACAGGGCTGTGTGTTCCACTTTGATCAGGTGTTCGCAGAAGTCGGTACAGCGTTCAAAACCAAGTTTTTTAAGCCGGGAAGCATAGTGGTTAAAATCCACATAGATATAAAATGCGCCCAGGGGTTCGGTGGCTTTTACACCTGGAATGTTGTTGAGTAAACGGGCAGCAATGTGCCCGATGGCAGCATGAACCTGTGCCGTTGCATCCATGTATTCTTCAATTTCGGGGTGCCCTGAAAAGCCCGCCAGCGCTGCATGTTGTACCGGAGTAGCCACACACGAGTAGGTGGAGCCGGCAATGATAAGAATATCCCTGATGAGTTTTTTATTGTCCGGAAATATCCCGATGCCAAGACGGTAACCTCCTGCCGAGCGGTCTTTCGACAGCCCACCCGTAACAATGGTTCCTTCAGGATAAATTTTCGCGGCACTCACAAATTTTTTAATATCGAAAGCTGTCCTTGCATAGATTTCATCTGCAATGACGATAAAATTGTATTTTCTCCAAACCCGGACCAAAACCTTCAGTTCCTGCTTGGAATAAACCGCACCGGTGGGGTTGTTGGGATGATTGAGGATGAGAATATGCTGTCGACTGCCGGCCTTTTTTACCGCCTCCTCCAGAATTTCGGGGGTGAGTTTGTATTTGCTGTTTTCAAATAGCCTGATCGGATGAACTTGCTTTTTGAGAATGCGTGCCTGTGGCAGATAGCTTACCCAGGCGGGAGTAGGGATAAACACATCGCCCTCAACCACGGCCAGGATCATACTGATCATTTCTTTGCTTCCCGGGCTTACAATCACCTGACCGGGAGAAGTGCGCAAACCGAACACTTTGTTGTAATAAGCGGAGATAGCCTCCCGTAGTTCCGGAATTCCTGCAGTTGGCACATAGCCGTGTTCATGGGCATTTTTCTTTAAGGCTTCCACCATAAGGGAAGGCG
>CAYNDN010000627.1:0-3123 GCA_964395075.1 uncultured Lentimicrobiaceae bacterium
CATGATCGTGTTTGCTAAAATTGATAACGACCGCGTTTTGAGTGCCTTTATCGTTGAGCGCACATTCCCCGGCATCAAATTCAACCCGGAAGAAAAGAAAATGGGCATCAAAGGCTCATCAACCGTTCAGATATTTTTTGAAGATTGCAAAGTGCCTGTTGAAAATCTGCTTGGAAAACGCGGCAAAGGTTTCCGCATCGCCCTGAATATTCTCCACATGGGAAGGATTAAGCTGGGCGGAACTGTGCTTGGCGCAGCAAAAAGAACCATTACACAATCGGTGAATTATGCCAACGAACGCAAACAGTTCGGAACTACCATTTCTACTTTTGGTGCCATCAAGCATAAATTGGGCGAGCAGGTAATTAAAACCTGGGTAACCGAAGCGTCGGTTTACCGCGTAGCTGCAAACATCGACGATACCATCCAATTACTTCTCAACGATGGAAAACCCAAAGGCGAAGCTTCCATCGAAGGTATTGCACAATATGCCATTGAGGCTGCATTCCTGAAAGTGTTCGGATCAGAGTCACTCAACTACATTGTGGATGAGGCCGTTCAGATTTTTGGCGGCATGGGATTTTCTTCCGAAACACCTGTTGACCGGGCTTACCGCGATTCGCGTATCAACCGTATCTTTGAAGGAACCAACGAAATCAACCGGATGCTGGTGGTGGATACCACCATCAAAAAAGCACTGAAAGAAGGTTTCGACGTAACCCGCTATTCAAAATCTATTTTAAAAGAATTTGAAGAAGGCTTCGATGCCAATGTTCCTGAAGGATATTTTGCAGAGAAATATCATTACGTGAAAAATTACAAGAAAGCGGCACTGCTGTTACTTGGTGTAATTTCGGAAACCTTCCGGCGCAAACTCACCCAGGAACAGGAAATTCTTTTCAACGTTTCTGACATTATCATGCAGGTTTATGCCGCCGAATCGGCTGTACTAAGACTCGAGAGACTTCAGGAAATGAAAGGGGGAAATGCCGTGAATTTTTACAGAGATATGGTGGATGTATTTGTTTACGATGCCGCATGCATCATCCGGAAAAACGGTTACGATGCCATCAACTCATTTGCCGATGGCGACCAACGCAAAAAACTCATCGGTTACATCGATACTTTAACGGATGTTGCACCGGTTAATGTTAAGGAGGCACGCCGCCGTATTGCCAACAAATTAATTGATGATAACAATTACGAATTCTAAGTTTTTGTAAATCAAAATATAAAAGCCGCTTTCGGATGAGAGCGGCTTTTTGTTTATTCTTCTTTTGGCTTAAGCATTTTAATAATGTGTTTTGCCAGATGTTCATTTATTTCAGTATGCCGTGGAACTGGTTGAGTGATTTTCGTTTTTGTATTTTGATACCAATCGTGTTTACCACCATGCCTGATTAAGATACAGCCAAACGAATTAAGCTTCTTTATCAAGTACCTTCTTTTCATGATATTTCAATTTCGTCAACCTTTCTAACAGCTGGAATGTTTCCGCTGGTTAACTCAATGTAGATATCCTTCAGATTATCCTTTAGTTCTTCAAGACTTTCCCCCTGCGTTTGATAATCAGGAAAATCCTGTAAATAGCCTAACCAAAAAACATCATCTTTCCAATAGATTATCTTAGTTCTGTTTTGCATAATTTATTCGTTTTGAAATAACAAAATTATTATTTCTAATCTAATATTTCAACAAAAATAAGCAGGGCAAACGTATTTAAAAATGAAATTACTTACTCTCAAAATAGCCGTAATACAGCTGAATTACCACATGCTTTAGCTTGTGGGTTAAAATTCAGCACTTTGCCTTTTTTCCCCTCACCAGATGATTCCTGCGGAATCATCTGGTGAGGGGGCCAGGCAATCCTTTACTCTTTGATCCACAGGCTAAAGCCTGCGATAATTCAGGATAATCTTTGAATGTGTTTTTAAATACCTTTGCCCAAAAATAATAAGAAAGGATTTATCCCTCCATTAAATCAATTCCTTCACCGAGAACCCCAGCTTTAGCAACTTCTCAGGACTTAAAATTTCTTTGATCTTTTCTCTTGGGAGATATTTAAGTGCTTCATTGGCCTGAAAAATATCTTCATCATTTTCCTTCATCATCCGGGCCAGCTCAGTAGCTTTGTGATATCCGATGTAGGGATTCAAGGCGGTGCAGATAGACGGGCTTCGGTACAAATTTTTTGTAGCCTGCTCTTCATCGATAATCAGTCCATTGATTAGATTTTCAGCAGTCGTTTTGCAGGATGCCTGCAGCAATTTTATGCTTTGGATCATGGCATGCCCGATTTGCGGAAGATAGGCATTCAGGTCCAGCGTACCCTGCCCTGACAATGACGAGATAAGCTGATCGTTGGCATACACCTGGTGGACTGCGCTGACCACAAATTCCGGGATTACAGGATTTACCTTCCCGGGCATTATGGAACTCCCGGCCTGCCTGGCAGGAATTTTTAACTCGCTGCCGCGCGAAATGTCTGACCCCAGCAACCGCAGGTCGGCAACCATTTTTTCAAGGTTCACTGCAAGCGATTTTAAAACTGCATGAACCTCCACAAACGCATCCTGGTTTGAAGTTACATCCATCATGTTCTCAGAACGGGCCAGAGGCAGGCCGGTTAATTTTTGCAGCTCCTTGATTGATTCCATGATGAAATACGTAGGAATCCCCAATCCGGTTCCGGCAGCGCCTCCACCTATATTCACCGGTTTCAGCCTTTCGAAGCATTTCGAAATCCGCCACCAGTCGCGCGAGAAAGCATCGGAATAAGCCGAAAATAACCTGCCGTAAGAAGAAGGAACTGCTTCCTGCATTTGGGTATATGCCGTTCGCAATGTATTCCGGTATTTTCCCTCCAATCCTTCGATTAAATTTCTCAGGTCATTGATGTTGGATTCAAGACTTCCGAGCATGTTCATCAATGTGATCTTCAAAGCCGTTGGAATCACATCGTTGGTAGATTGAAATACATTGGCATCTTCAACCGGATCAATCAAATCGTAATTTCCGGGTACTTTTCCCAAATGCTGTAATCCTGCATTAGCAATGATTTCATTTACATTCATGTTGATGCTGGTTCCGGCGCCACCCTGGATTGCCGGCACGATAAAATGG
>CAYNDN010000628.1:0-3122 GCA_964395075.1 uncultured Lentimicrobiaceae bacterium
AAACACTAATCAGCAAAGAAGAATTTACCCACAAAAATGGTAGTAGAACCAATTTATTTAAGTTTTGGCATTGAGCGTTGATTGCAAACACCACATCGTCTATTTCGAGTAGTTGTTCTTTATTATGATCCTTCCACTTGGCGTTTATAACTGAACTAACCATTGGCATATTATTATTCAACAGTTGCAAAAATGCTGCAATAGTTTTCACCATGGAAATTCATGTTTTACATTTTAATAGTTTCCTTTGTGCTTACCCTCGTGTGCTTTGTGGTAAAAACCTAAAACCACAAGGTTCTCAATGGATTCACAAGGTTACTCAAAGACAATACATCAAAGAATCTTATCAAATATTAATAGCCCTCGAAAAAAAGAGTTAGCAAGAATTTTTGATATACCCACCAAATAGAAATTTTTCACCAATACCCTATGAATTGCTCAATCATTTATATCAAAATCCTACTTTTGTACCTCATCAAAAAAAAGCAAATATGGAAACCAAGGCATTTCAGGATTTTTATCCCGACGATTTTAACCATTGCTATGGATGCGGCGGATTGAATGAACATGGCCACCAGCTCAAAAGCTATTGGGAAAGCGATATCTCAGTAGCCGAATTCGAACCCAAACCTTACCACACTGCGCTTCCGGGATATGTTTACGGAGGCCTCATCGCATCGCTGATCGATTGCCACAGCACCGGAACTGCCGCAGCAGCGCTTTATAAAAAAGATGGTCGCCCCATGGATTCGGAGCCGCCTTACAGATGTGTAACTGCAAGCCTGCATGTGGACTACCTCCGCCCTACCCCACTGGAAGGCAAACTCAAACTGCAGGCCATGGTGAAATCCATCGATGGAAAAAGGGTGACGATACTGGTGAAACTTTTTGGAGGCGGTGAGCTTTGTGCTACGGGCGAAGTTGTGGCTGTGGCGGTTGGCGAAAAATGGGTGAAGCGTTGGATTGAGAAGAAATAATTTTTTTTTGACACTTAAAGTTCCTCCTCCGTCGAACGCTTCAAGGTCGATAATTACAATGACCTTCGATCGTCCGCAGGACATCGGAGCGTCAAAAGAATGATAAAGGCTGTTAAATGTAAAGCGTTGTTTTTAATGGAGTTGTGACACTTAAAGTTCCTCCTCCGTCGAACGCTTCAAGGTCGATAATTACATCAAAAAGATGATAAAAGCTGTTGAACAAAAAAGCCGGACAATTGCCGGCTTCATATTTTATTTCTTTTCCTTTTTTGGCGGCGGTGGCGGTGCGGATTTATCATTCCCGTCTTTTACCTCTTTCTCTTTGTCCAGGTTAAATTTCACCGGCACATTAAACTGAAACCTTACGGGCTCACCTTTTTCCCTGCCCGGATCCCATTTTGGCATGCTCATCACTGCATCCAGGGCAACCTTATCACACCCCTCATCAAAGCCGCGTAATACCCTGGCATTGGTAACACTGCCATCTTTCTCAACAACAAAAGTTACATACACTGTGCCTTCCAGCCCTTCCTCACGTGCGGATTCGGGATATATAATTTTGCCGGCAAGATATTTCATCATCTCATTCCTTCCTCCAGGAAACTCCGGCAATATCTCCGTTATGGCATAAATATCCCCATTTGCCGGCTTATTATTCGTATAGCCACTCTCACGCCCCTCAATTATTTCATATTCCATATCATCAATTTTCTTTTTAATACTATCAGGAGCATTCTCAAAAAAACTTTCAGGAAGTTTCTTTTCATTCTGACCGAACATGTTTAAAGTTGGAGATGCTGTAAATGCCACCACCAACATAAATGCCACGGGCAAAGCTGTTAAGAGCTTTAGCCGGGCAATCAGTGTAGATTTTGATTTTGTCATCATAAATATGCGTTTTTTGATTAATGAATGATTAAAGTTATTTGTCAGATCGTTGACCTGGATTCCCGTTGATTGGGCAAGCAACAATTTTTGATAATCGATGGCATTGTGACCTTTCAGAAGCACACCCTCATCAGCCAGGTATTCATGAACTGTTTTGATAGAATGGCGGTAGAACCAAACAAAGGGATTGAACCACTGGATGATGGTCATGATCTCCATGAGGATCAAATCCAGCGAATGGCGCTGATTAACATGTACCAGCTCATGATCGATGATTTCCTGAACCTGTTTTTCGTTGAGCTCTTTTCGATTGATAAATATCAGTCCGAAAAATGAAAAGGGTGCATAGTTTCGGTCGATCAAAACGATGTTCAATCCCTGCTGACGGGTTATTCCGTTCCTGCGAACCATGAGGATTAATTGTCCAAGCTGGAACAGAAACCGAACAAAGAAAATGGCCATTCCGGTGAGATAGATGATTCCGATGATCTGGAAAGTTTCGAGGTTGCTGCTCACAGCCGGATTTATTTTTGAAGCATTGATTACAATGGTATCCAGCATCACCATGTAGGTTTGATCGGTATTTGTAAAAGGCAAACTGATCGGCAACAACGGAAATAACAATGAAAACATGACCGAAACAAGCAGGTAAACCCTGTTCATTTTAAAAAATGTATCGCGGCTTAAAAACAGCCAGTAAACGGCATACAGCATTATAAGGCTGATTCCCGATTTAATGAGATATAAAATAAGATCGTTCATATCAATACATGTTTAGTTTTCCCCTGATTTCTTTTGATTTGGCAAGATCGGCCCGCCCTTGAGCTTTGTTACCGAGTTTTATTTGCACTACACCCCTGTTGTAATAGGCTTTGTGGTTTTCGGGGTTACGCTCAATGGCTTTGGTAAATTCAATTTTGGCTTGATAGAAGGAATTCGTTTTGTAGTAAAGCATCCCGCGATTATTAAATGCTTCCGAAAAATCCGGCCTGAGCTCAATGGCTTTTGCAAAATCATCGAGGGCAGTGTAAACAATACCCATCTTGGTTTTGGCCATCGCCCGGTTTTGGTAGGCTTCGGCGTAATCAGGATTAAGATCAATTGCCGAATCAAAATGTCCCATGGCGTCATTTAAATAACCCATACGATATTTTATAAGTCCCAGGGTATTATGCGCATTCGGGAAATCAGGATTGATTTTTAAAGCCTGCCTGATATTTTTTAGTGCGTGAAAATCCTGCTCGGTTTTGTTGTAGG
>CAYNDN010000629.1:0-3106 GCA_964395075.1 uncultured Lentimicrobiaceae bacterium
GTCTTCTTCATCATGGGAGCCGGTCAACATAAACACCTTACAATTTTGAAAATTATCTTTCTCTTTTAAGGATTTAATAAACTCAAATCCATTCATTTTGGGCATATTAATATCAACCAAGATAATGCTTGGTAAGGGGTCAATCACTTTCCCAGATTGACCTTCAAGAAGTTCGATGGCCTCTTTGCCGTTCCGTGCAATGTGGAGAGGGTGAATACAGTCCTGAAGTGCATCTTTGGCAAACTGAATATCATCCTCATCATCTTCAATGAGAAGTATATTGAGCGCTTCCATAACAAGTTCCTATTTTTTTCTATTATGCCCTAAAAATGAAGAATCATTGATACCAAACAAGAATAATCCTATGTCCGAGGGATATTCGATTCTCTAATCAAACCGTACAAAATCATAATATCTCTTGCACATTATGATGGTACTGAATGTTTTGTTTTTCAACTATTGGTCAAATATGAAATTAATCAAACGCCAGCACCCTATTTTTTCAAAACTGATAATTATTCTTGCTGTTATTGGTTTTTCAGTTGTGATCAACTTAGGCATGACTTATGAAATGACCAAGGTGACTCGTCTTACCCAATTGAACTTTAATCATATGAAATATGTGGATGAATTAATTACTGTTGTTCAGGATTTTGCTTTTGACGAGAATTATGAGACCCATGAAATAGAGGCTACTTTGAATCGGGTTCAACAACAACCTGCTGACTGCCTGTCAGAGCTAGGTGGGCTAGAGCAACTTATTCTTCAGTACAGCGGGGCAAGTCGGATTATTCAGCTATGTGAAGACGACTTGACATTAGTCAACAAGACGCAAGATCAATTGCATCAGTATCAAAACGGGAAATTCACGAAAGTAAAACTTACACAAAAGCTACAAGACGCTAAAAGGCAGTTTTTAAAAAATTCGGACGATATTCAACCACTGATTTATCAAACCAGTCAAAGAATGATTCAATTTATTCAGTTTTTTTCTATTCTGAAAGCCTTGTTTGTTTTGCTTTTGGTTGGATTTATTCTTCGAGAGATCGCAAAACACTATAAACAGCTTGAACGCGTTCAACACTCTCTCTCAGAAAGTGAAGACCGATATCAATTGGTTACCAAAAATACGCGTATTGGTATCTGGGATCGTAACGTTATTACCAATGAGCAATTTTTTTCTGACCAGTATAAGGCAATACTGCTTTATCAGCCTCATGAATTTGTCAATCACTACCAATCTTTTGAAGCCCATTTGCATCCCAATGATAAAGAACGGGTTCTGAGAGCAGTAGAAAATCACTTTAGAAAAAAAGTGCCCTACGACATCGAATACCGCCTTAAACAAAAGTCAGGGAACTATATTTGGGTCCATGACCGTGGGCAGGCGGTTTGGGATGAAAATGACCAACCTATTCGCTTTGTAGGTTCTTTAGAAGATGTTTCTCAACCTCGATTGTTTAAACAATTGGTCCAAAAAGAAAAAGAATTTTCACTGAACATTATTCAAAAATGTTCTGCCCTGATTGTGGGTATTGCTCCAAACGGAATGACAAAGTTTATGAACCCTAAAGCAGTCCAGGTGACTGGTTATGAACCTCGAGATATGATTGGGAAAAATTGGTGGAAAATTCTTTATCCTGGCGATGATTTTCAACAAGTCACGGAGGTCATTAAGACAATGGAAACCGGTGATGTTAAAGATTATGAAATGATGTTAACTTGTAAAAATGGGGAAAAGAGGATTGTTTCCTGGAACTCTCTCAATTTGACTGGTAAAAACGGTGATGTAATGGAATATATCGGTTTTGGAATAGATGTCACCGAATTGAGAAAAAATGAAAAAGAACTGGCAGAATTATTTAATGGGGTTCCTGCCTTAATTTGGTACAAGGATAAACATAATAATATGCTGCGACTGAATCAACCGGCGGCAGAGACCATGGGCGTCTCTATTGAAGAGGCGACTGGAAAAAACACTAAAGACTTTTTCCCGGATTTAGCGGATGAATATTTTCAGGATGATCTGGAGGTGATTCAGACTGGAAAACCGAAATTAGGAATAATCGAACCTTATTTACCTGAACCAGATACTGATCAAGCTCGTTGGGTAAGGACCGATAAAGTTACTTATCGCGATCCAGATGGGAATACTCTTGGTGTGATTGTGATGGCCATAGATATTACAAAGCAACGTTTGGCAGAAGAGGGTTTGCGCGAAAGTGAAAAGCGATACAACTTAGCGACGGAAGGATCAGGCGCTGGCATTTGGGATTGGAATATTGTTGAAAATACGATGTATTGGTCACCTGTTTTTCTCAAGATGCTGCATATCAATACGATAGAGTATGGGCCTACTTATGAGGACTTTTTGTCTATGGTTCACACCGATGATCGACAAGATGTGATGGATGCTGTGAATAAACATCTGATGGGTTAGGCGAACTATGAAATTGAATTCCGTTTGCGGACGCAAAAGGGTGATTATCTTTGGTTAGATGTTCGGGGCCAGGCCATTTGGAACGATGACGGTGAACCGGTTCGAATGGCCGGTTCTGTGTTTGATATTACAGAGAAGAAGCAGATAGAGTCGGAATTGAAAACCATTATGTCTTACTTGCAAGAGTCTAACAAAGCACTCCAGGATTTTGCATCGATTGCGGCCCATGATTTGCAGGCGCCCCTTCGAAAAATTCAGTCTTTTTCAGAGCGACTGGAAGCAGAATGTCAAAACGACTTGTCTGATTCGGGTAAAAATTATTTGAACCGTTTGCAGGCATCAGTGAGTCGAATGCAACTTTTGATTACGGATTTACTAGCCTATGCCAAAATTGCATCTAAAGAAATTACGGTTGAACTTGTCTCGTTAAATCGTGTTGTGACCAGTGTCTTATCTGATCTAGAAGCAGTGATCGAAGAGTCTGGCGGTATCGTTCGTTTGGAAGAATTACCTGAGATAGATGGTGACGAGCGGCAGTTGAGTCAACTGTTCCAGAATTTAATTGGGAATGGTCTAAAATTTTGTCAGCCGGATCAAACACCTATTGTTGATATTCAAGTACGAGAGATGGACGATCCCAATCTGATTCAGATTTCAGTGACAGAC
>CAYNDN010000630.1:0-3094 GCA_964395075.1 uncultured Lentimicrobiaceae bacterium
TTGCGATTTTCACCCTGCCCGAGTGTGAAGGAAGTAATCCCGAAAATGCTGAATGCACCATTGGTGGATGTAATATTGTTGATCTGAAGATCGCCATTACCTGCATTAAAAATATTCAGGATTAGCGATTTGGTGGTATTCATGGCGATGCCACCAAAATCGAGATAGGTGGGGTTAACCGTGATATTTGGTGTGGGTTGAGGCAACCCTGTGCCATATAAAGGTATCTCGAAAACAGGGCTGTCAGGATCATCACATTCTATCACAAGCACATCGCTGTATGCTGTTACCGCCGAAGGCGTAAATGTTATCCACAATGTATCCGCTTCTCCTGCCGGAATAAAAGCTGAACTTTTTGAAAGTGCGAAATTCGAAATGCTGTTTTGGAATGATTGCATGTGCAAAACTGCCGTGCCATTGTTTTCGATAATCAAAGACAATGGTTTGCTTTGGTTCACCACTACCGTATTAAAATTGATCAATGTATCTGATATCGATACATCGGGTATGAGTTCGGTGGTAGCTGAAAGGTTAACCACACTGAAGGTGCCGTTTCCAAACGTGCCGTCTCCCTGCGTGAATTCGCTTTCGGCATCAAAGTTCCTGATCTCCGAATACCAGTTGGCATGATATTTAAAAGTCATATCGTTTCCGGGCGTAAATCCGGCCAGGTTCTGATCAGGGTCAGCCTGCCAGGCCGCCAGGTTTTGATTGGGCTCGCCGTTGTAAAAAGTTGTTCCCACGCACAAATCCCCGTCAAAAACGCCAATCTGGGTTCCGAAAGGAATTTCAGTATTGTTTATGGTAAGATCGGCAAGTACAATGTTATAGGGCAATCCGGTGGGTGGCACCGGTTCGAATGGTTCGTTTCCGGGTGTGGATTGAAAAACAGGCGCGCCCGACAGTACGTAGGAAGTGTTGCCGGCAATTGAACCGTCGTGGCTGTTGTTTGAATTATCGTATGCAGTACCTCCAAAACCTTCGTTTAATTTCCAGTATGCAGCAAGCCCGGTTTCCTGTCCGGTGATTTCCACATTTTTATAGGTGTTGATGTCCGAAGAAGTGCGTGCCACATTCCAAACCCTTACCTCATCAATCATCCCTTTAAAGTCGGAAACATATCCTCTTCCGAGATAAAAATTCAGATATCCGTTTTGAGCAGAGGCATAGCTGGCATTTGCACTGTTTACCTGGATACCGTTGATATACCAGTAAAGTTTCATATTGGTCAGGTCCCTTACCAGCGCAATATGCGTCCATCCATTGGTACTCAGGGCCTGATTGGTTGAAAAACTCTGATAAGGATTATTATTGGCACCACCTGTACCATAGAAATAGTTAATGGTGCCATTTGTTTCAAGTGTCATGGTTCCTTCGCCGGCATAGGCCTTTGCCATGGGGTTTCTTCTGGCATCAAAGGCCGTGGGATGAATCCACATTTCGATGGTTTGGTCCCCGGTGATCTGCAATCCCGCGGGGTTCCCAAAATTCACGTAGTCGCCGCTTCCATCAAAAGTGAGCGCAAAGTTTTGTGCGGAGGCTTCCTGAAAGGATCCTGCCGAAAGCAACAATGCTATGAAAACGGTTACATACCTGAAGGATATATTGTATTTTATTTTATCCATAATTCAGTTGTTTATATCATTTGGTGAAAAATACCGCACCTGCGACCCATTGCGGATCGCAGGTACATGATTTATCCTGACTATTGCAGTACAATCACTTTTTCAGTGAATACCTCATCAGAAGTTTCGGCAATAATGAAATACACGCCGGGGTTAAGCTTTTGGCCGGTAAGGTCGGTGCCGTCCCATATAATTTTATGGTAGGTGGTTGAAGCCTGGTTTTGGAATTCTTTTACTATACGGCCTGAACGGTCGAATACCTGTACTTTGACGGTTTCTTCTTTGGCCAGCTCAATGATCACTTCCGTGCTGTTTTTAAACGGATTTGGAGCCACACTAAAGAATGCCGGCTCTTCATTGATTGGAGCGGTTTCAAGCACAGTAATGGCATAATTGCCTTCGTCAAAATAGGGTTGTGCGCCATAGTTGGTGGCCAGTTTTTTGCTTGAAAGTATTTCGGTGGTGTGATGATATACCTTAGCACTGATCGTATTTCCGGGAACAAATCCGGGAAGATTTTGTGCTTCATCCTGTTGCCATGCAGTGATCAATAACTGCTCTTCGCCCTGATAAACGGCTGATCCTACACAGAAGTCACCGTCAAACAATCCGATCTCGTCACCCGGGATCAGGTCGTATATGGTTTCGTTGGTGTTTTTGATCCTTACGATCACAGCATAAGGCAGGCCTGTTTCAACAACATTGAAATATGCATTTTCGCGATTGCTGATTTCTTTTTTGGCGATCTCGGGAACAAGAGCTCCTTTTGTGCCACCAGCAGGATAGCTAAAACTAACGGCTGTATCTACAGTAAGTGCAACCTTGTAACCCATGCCTGGCTGCATGTTTCCAAGGGTATTGATGCCCTGATCCGGTATCCACGAGTCGCCGGATGCCGATTGTACGATGCTGATCTCAGTTTCAAGTCCGGCAAAAACATCGGTAACGGCTACCGCATCCTGGCTCAACACAGAAACGTAGTTCCATTTGGCCGGCGCAACCGTAATTTGCCAGTCTTCTTCATTGATATAGGTTCCTTCGTAGGCGATGGTGGTGGACTGATCACCGTAAAGGTAGAAGCCATCCAGGAAGTTGATATCGCCGATGGTGTTGATGTTGTATCCGGGAATAAATACCCCGCCGTCATCATTGTAAACAATCTGCAGGCCATCCAGCCCGTAAAATACATCCGACGCATTGGGGTAGCGGGGTAGCAGGTTGAATGAAACCAGGTTAAACTGGCCTGCTGTAACTGCCACATTCTGGAAGTTGAAAACCGACGCTTCCAGCGAAAGGGCTGAGAACTCGCCAAATCCAAAGGTGTCGTCACCAATAAAATAGGTTTCATCGGCTTCATTGGTTTCCAGGTCGGCTGATGTATCGTACATTTTAAACGTCATCGCGTTGCCCGGCGTGAATCCGGCTTCCCCATCGCCCGGGTCTTCCTGCCAGCAGGTGAATATAAAGTT
>CAYNDN010000631.1:0-3087 GCA_964395075.1 uncultured Lentimicrobiaceae bacterium
AGTAAGTAAATAATGTCTGATCGATATTTTTATATTTTTGCATACTGTTAAAAAATCAGGTAAAATTTTCCAAAAACTATACCAAAAACAAATATGGCTAAAGATTTTCCAACAAGAAAAGAAAATTATTCACAATGGTACACTGACCTTGTGATAAAAGCTGACCTGGCAGAGAACTCTGCTGTTCGGGGATGCATGGTAATTAAACCTTATGGATATGCAATTTGGGAGAAAATGCAGGCTCAGCTCGACAAAATGTTTAAAGATACAGGCCACTCCAACGCATATTTCCCGCTGTTTATCCCCAAGTCGTTTTTTAGTAAGGAAGCCGACCATGTAGAAGGTTTCGCCAAAGAGTGTGCCGTAGTTACACATTACCGCTTAAAAAATGATGAAAATGGAAAAGGGATAGTGGTTGATGAAGATGCAAAACTTGAAGAGGAATTAATCATCCGGCCAACCTCCGAAACCATCATCTGGGATACCTATCGCAACTGGATACAATCGTATCGCGACCTGCCCATTCTTGTTAATCAGTGGGCCAATGTTGTAAGATGGGAAATGCGCACACGGTTGTTCCTTCGTACTGCCGAATTTCTTTGGCAGGAGGGCCACACAGCCCACGAAACACGCGAAGAAGCAATTGAGGAAACCCTCAAGATTCTGGACGTTTACGGAGAATTTGCTGAAAAATTCATGGCTGTTCCTGTACACAAAGGTTTAAAATCGGCCAATGAGAAATTTGCCGGTGCCGTGGATACTTACTGTATTGAGGCTTTGATGCAGGATGGGAAAGCACTGCAAGCCGGAACTTCTCACTTCCTGGGCCAAAACTTTGCGAAAGCCTTTGATGTGAAGTTTTTGAATAAAGAAAATAAACTGGATTATGTTTGGGCAACTTCCTGGGGCGTTTCTACACGCCTGATGGGAGCACTCATCATGGCACATTCTGATGACAACGGTTTGGTACTTCCGCCAAAACTGGCTCCCATCCAGGTTGCCATTGTTCCGATTTATAAAAAGCCCGAACAACTTGAAGCGATTTCTGAGAAAGCAAATATCATAAAGAAAAATCTGGAAGCAAAGGGCATTTCAGTAAAATATGATGATCGTACTACTTTTAAACCCGGCTGGAAATTTAATGAATATGAGTTTAAAGGTGTTCCGGTTCGCCTTGCCATTGGCCCGCGTGACCTTGAAAACGGAACGGTTGAGGTAGCCCGGCGCGACACCCTCGAAAAGGAATCGTACCAAATGACCGATATTGAAAACAAGATTGAACACCTGCTCGATAAAATCCAGGAAAATCTTTACAACAAAGCTTTTGATTACAGGGAGAGCAATACGTTTTCGGTGGATACCTGGGACGAATTCAAAGAACAGATTGATAAAGGCGGTTTTGTTTTGGCACACTGGGATGGAACAACCGAAACCGAACTCAAAATCAAGGAAGAAACAAAAGCCACTATTCGAACTATTCCGCTGAATAATAAGCAGGAAGAAGGCCAATGCATTTATTCAGGAAAACATAGTAAGGAACGTGTGATTTTTGCAAAAGCTTATTAGCAGAAAGTGAGAATATCAAGCATAAAATGATCTGTTGCAAGCAGGTCATCATTTTTTATTTCAGTAGATTTTAATGAGTTTCCCGGTGCCTTCCTGCTTAAGATCCAGCCGGGAAGGGTCAAACTGATAATAAATGTTTCCGCTGCCCCCAACTATCGCAAATAAATAATCCCTGCCTGCTCTTACATAGCAATGGTTTGAGCTTACCGAGTTAATGATTAATTCGTTGCATTCAAGATACCTTAGGTCAACAGTTCCATAAGCTGCATGATAGTATTCGGCAATTTGTGCTTGCCCCAGAATTTTGATATCACCTGTACCGTTCTGGTTTCCAATCCTGAGGTATTCGCAATCCACCTCCATTTTTATATTTGATGGACTTTCTAAAATGATGATGACCAGGTTATCAGTTTCGAAGGGAGCGGAATTTACAATATCGGCTTGGTTTTCAACAAAAATAGTATCCAGGTCAGGTACGGATAACCGCACTGCTATGGGGTTCCAGGGGTCTTTAAAGATTGGGCAGGTGCTACTATTTCTAATGTTCAGGGTATTGTTAATGATTTGTAAACCCAATCCTTCAACAAGATTTTTACCTGCGGTTACTTCCATTTCAAAACTATTGTCGTTAACAATTTCCAAACTGATGTTGTCTCTGACCTTCACATTTTTAAAAGAGTAAAGCCCAATTCTTTTTGACACAACCGGCCCTTTACCACTCAAACATTCGTTTAGCGAATCACGACACCCGGATGCCAGAAACGTTCCCATTGAAATGAGAAAAAGAAGCACTATTTGATATGATTGACAGGCACTTTTCATTGGTTCTGTGCATTAAAGTTTAAAGCCAACTCCTGCGCCAAGAAAATCTGCCTTAGCCCAGTGTGTGCGCAAACTGATTCCGACAAATGCAAATCTTAAAAAGTTGAAGTTTACTTCCATTTTTGTGTAAACCGGCATGTCATTCGGATTATTGTTTTCGAGGTAGTATCCAAGTCCAACCAGCACTGCCATTCGGGAAAACGACCATTCGTGTCCGGCCAGCAATCCGAGTTTTATCACATCCTGCCAGTCTTTGGTTGGCTGGCTGTTTTTCTCCAGTATAAACTTGGTGTATTCATCAAAAATGGCGTCAAAACCAAGCAGGTAACTATTCACATTATTGTAATATCTCGACAGGCTAATGTTTCCTGCTAACACCCCGAAGTCTGTTGCAGGCTGACTATTAACTTGCTTTGTGGCAATTAGCCCCTGGATTCTGAAGCTGAATTTGCCCTTCCTGCTAATTTGCTCACCTGGTTCAAGATAATGTATTGGCTTATTGTTTAATTTCCAGTTCAGTCCAGCAAAAACTGCAGGAATGTTAAGCCCGAAATTTGGTGCCTGGATTGTTCCATTGGACACATGCAGCATGGATGCTCCGGCATTGAAAAAAGCCGATATCGGAGTGGTCATCACCGCCAGCCACAATCCGCCTCAGTATAGCGGATTCAAACTGAAAGGTTCCTTCGGAGGACCGTC
>CAYNDN010000632.1:0-3078 GCA_964395075.1 uncultured Lentimicrobiaceae bacterium
GAGATATTTCAGAAATGCCCGAAACTGTTGAGCAGGGTGATGATGATCACGGACATGCCGGTTTACCCATGCCGCTCCCCTCAGATGGAAATGCGCTGGCTGAGGCCAAACTGGTTTACGATAAGAATTGTGTGGTTTGTCACGGCAAGCAGGGCGAAGGCAATGCCATCGGGCCAAACCTCACTGACCAATACTGGCTTACCGGAGGGTCACCGGAGGAGATTTATAAATCCATTGCAGTAGGTATTCCTTTAAAAGGGATGCAAAGCTGGAAAGGCCAACTCACCGAAGAGCAGATGGTGGCCCTTACAAGCTACATCATCACCATGCAAGGTACAAACCCTGAAAATGCCAAAGAGCCTCAGGGAGATATTTATGAAACTCAAATCAGTATGAAATGAGAATTGTAATTCATTATCTGGAGAACATCGATGGTGTTGCGATATTCCCAATTATCGGGCTTGTAATATTTTTTACCTTTTTTCTTGGATTGTTGTACTATGTGTATCGCCTTGACAAAGGTTTTGTGGATGACATGGCCAACACCCCGCTGGGTAATGATGATGAAAAAAATGATGAAATAAACGTTAACCATTAATTTTTAGCGATCATGGAAGGAAAATCATATATGGAAGAAAACTCATATAAACCGAAATACGACGGAAAACCTTTAGAGCACGAATTTGACGGAATCAAAGAACTGAACAATCCCATTCCGCCATGGCTGATGTACATTTGGTATTTCACCGTAGTTTTTTCAGCAATTTATTTTGTGTATTATCATGTTTATGGTGTAGGGTTAAACCAGGATGAGGAATATGTTGCACAAATGGCTGAGGCTGGTGTGAATGTGGAGAAACACAAATCTGAAACCTCGACTACTGAAATGGTTTTGCTGACGTCTGCAGAGGATTTGGCAACTGGCGAAACGATTTACAAAGAAAAATTGTGCGCAACATGTCATGGGATGCAAGGAGAAGGTAATGCTATCGGGCCAAACCTGACAGATAACTATTTCATTCATGGCAATTCCATCGAGGATACCTATAGCGTAATTTTTAACGGTGTCCCGACCAAGGGGATGACACCATATAAAGACCAGCTTACGCAGGAACAAATTGTTCAGGTGGGGAGTTACGTGCTGAGTCTGGTGGGTACCAACCCGCCAAATGCAAAAGATCCGCAGGGGGAATTAATTAATTAGAAACTTACCACTCATATTCTGCCATTTTCTGGCAGAATATGAGTGGTAAGTTTTTTTTGCAAAATTTTCAATTCTTTAAAATACAATTAGATGTGATAACAAAAGCAGGAACTTAAATTTAATATAACTCAATTAAAAATTTTGCTTTACAACCTGGACAAATCAAAACAGGTTACAAGCTTTTCGATTGTTGAAACCTGTTTGGTTTTGGCTTGTCCAATTTGGGTTCTGTCTTGAATAAATTATTGAAAACCCAACCCTGACAGACCTGCTCAACAAACAGATTTGTAAGGGTTTGGTTATTGATCCGATATATTTTAATACTTGCATTTGAATAATACAGGCGGTTACAAAAAAAAATGAAAACGACTATCTTTTTAAAAAACTATGACTGATACCAGGCCCAAACGCGATGAAGCATTCCGCGACAGCATAGCAACGATAAACCAGGATGGTAATCGTGAGTATGTTTTTCCGAAAAAACCAAAAGGTAAACTGCATAACTACAGGCTGATTGTATCGTGGGTTTTACTGATTTTCTTTTTCGGGATGCCCTTCCTGAAAATGGACGGTGAACCCCTGTTTCTCATCGATGTAATTCACAGAAAGTTCATCATTTTTGGTCAGATTTTCTGGCCTCAGGATACGTACATTTTTGCAGTAATGATGCTAACGCTTATCGTTTTTATTGTGGTGTTTACGGTTGCGCTTGGCCGTTTTTGGTGTGGCTGGGCATGTCCACAAACCATTTTTCTTGAAATGGTTTTTCGTAAAATTGAATTCTGGATTGATGGAGATGGCGCCAAACAGCGCAAGCTGGCCAAAGGTTCCCTAACTTTTGAAAAAGTCTGGAAGCGGCTTTTGAAATACATCACTTTTATCGCCATTGCACATCTTATTGCGCTTACCCTTTTTGCATGGGTTATCGGGCTGGATGGCCTTATCGATTTGCTGGGCCAGCCCATTGCTCAAAACAGTGGTGCTTTTATTGCCTTATTCATCCTCACTGGTTTCCTTTTGTTTATCTACAGTTGGTTTCGCGAACAGGTTTGTGTTATTCTTTGTCCTTACGGACGGCTTCAGGGTGTATTGCTCGACCAAAATAGCATCGTTGTAGCTTATGATTACATCCGGGGTGAAAATCGCGCCCCTTTTAAAAAAGGTGAAGACCGCAAAGCAGCGGGAAAAGGTGATTGTGTGGATTGTAAAGCATGCATCCAGGTATGCCCCACAGCCATCGATATCAGAAATGGAACACAGCTCGAATGTGTGAACTGTACCGCCTGCATTGATGCCTGTAACAATACCATGAAGCGCGTTGGCCTGCCCAAAGGCCTTATCCGTTTCGATTCGGAACGGAGTATTTCCTCCGGATCAAAACTGAAGCTCAATGCAAGGCTGATCGCGTATATCGTGGTTTTGGTTGTTTTGTTTGGATTTCTCAATTACCTGCTCTTCAGCAGGCCTGATGTTGAAACCACCATTTTAAGAACTCCGGGAATGCTATACCAGGAGCAGGGCAATAACCAGATAAGCAATCTTTACAACATTAAAGTTGTGAATAAAAAGCGGGATGAGTTCCCGATTGACATAAAACTGCTGTCGCATGAAGGGAAAATATTAATTCCGGCCGGCGATCTTGTGGTGAAAGGTGCCCGCTCAACAGAAGGGGTGTTCTTTGTTTACCTTGATCGCGACAAAGTTGAGGATAAAATCCCGATCACACTCGGAGTTTACAGCGGTGATGACCTCATCGAGGAAATTGAAGTTACCTTTGTGGGTCCAATTTAATCTTAACTTTTAAACTATGAAATTTAACTGGGGAACAGGTATTGCTTTGGTGCTGTTTTTATTTGTGGCAGTCATGGGTTCGC
>CAYNDN010000633.1:0-3072 GCA_964395075.1 uncultured Lentimicrobiaceae bacterium
GAAAATGGGAAGCTGGCAGGCTCAACATCAACTTGAGTGGGACATTATTCACGAAAGTTTTACACCATTCAATAATCGAAAAATAATTGAATGCATGCTGGGAGTAGATGCTAAATTACGTATACGGCCTGAATGTCTGTTTTTTGATAAAGTCATAAAAACTCTTTGGCCCGACGTTATGATGTTTCCAATCAATCCGCCTCCATCTAAAATGACTGCCTTAAAAAATAGCATAATTCAAACCATTAAAAATAAAACATCAAATTTTTGGTTATACAAAGCATCCAGAAATGTTTACAGAAAATTGCAAAAAAAAGGGTTAATCTAATAAACAGATAGTTACTAATATTATTTTTCGATTCTTACTCTCTTATTTTATTTGGATCCATGATATTAAAAAGAAATAGTGCCTGAAGAGCCATCTTGTAAACATGAATTTGAAGAGAAATAAGCAAAACAATTAGTTTCTCATTCACCAGATCGGGATATTTCATAGTTTTGAAAACTGAAGGTGTTCCGTGTAGCAGTCTGCTCCCAATAATCCTGAAACCACTGTGTCCATATTTATTTTTAACATTCAGATACCCCCAGGCAGCAAATCTTTTTTGCTTTTTAAAAATAGCTCCCATGCTTTTTCGGGCGGGATGATGAACCCGAACCTCATCCGCATAAACGAGCCGGTATCCTGCATCGACTGCCCTTTTGGAAAACTCCCAGTCTCCACCTGACTTTATTTTATCGTTAAATCCACCCAATGCTTCAAAAACATCCCTTTTTACAAACAGATTGGCAGTTACACTGTGTCCTTTCGGTACATTTTTTTCCTGGGCAAAAGCGGTGTATTTTTCATAGATATACGCCCATTTACCCCCCCCATCCGGTTTGAATATGTCAATACGCCCGCCTTCCAGGTCACAGTTTGAATTAATAAACTTTTTTTGAGCATTTTTAAGCCACCTGTTATCCGTTAGGCAATCGGCGTCCGTGAATGCAAGGTATATTCCCTTAGCAATTTTTGCACCGCTGTTCCTTGCCGCGTAAGAACCGGGAGATGGCTCATGAATCAGGTTTATTTTCGGATGCTGTAACAGGTTTTCCGGGGGATGATGTTCCGGTTCATTGTCAACAACAATAATTTCGAACGATAGCCCTTCAATCTCCTGGTTTAAAACAGACTCCACACACAATGTCAGCCGATCCCAATCCTTATATGTCGGTATGATTACTGTAAAATCAGTCATTTAGAGCAGTTCTTTATAAACATCTACGTGTAAATCGGCAATTCTGCTCCATTTCAACTCACTCATAGCATATTCTTTATTATTTTTACCCAAAGCCGTTTTACAGAGCTGGTAAGATTTTTCTAAAGCCTTTTTTAAACTTGAGTCAGAACCCAGCTTAAAAACCGGATTTCCCATTTTTTTCAACTCTTCTCCTATGACTCCATAATCATTTCCAATCACCACTTTGCCAAAGGTAAATCCAAGCGGTACATTGCCTGAATTTAATGAATTAATCCTTGGGATAAAGAGTGCGTCAGCCGCATTTAAAAAATACTGCATCTCCTCATCGGGAATATACCTGTCTTCAATATGAACATTTTTTTTCATATTTAATGGAAGAACCTTTGTGTAAAATGACACAGATCTTTTACTTACTTTAATAAATCTACCGGCTACATAAAGAATGCCATTGAATTGCTCAATATATTCAGATACAGATTTTAGCAAATTTAACTCTTCAAAATCCCGTATGCGCCCCGTCACAAGGACCATAAATTTGTCCGAATCTATTCCCAAATACCCTCTTGCTGATTCTTTACTTACATTGTTTTCAAACCATTTGTAATTGCCATGTGGTATAACTCGTTGCAAAGCCGCAGGTTTATCATCATCGATATAATGATCAATCATTTTTTTTGAAGCATCCCCGAAATGGATTATGGCATCACAGTTGTTGTAAATCAGTTTATATATATCCTTTGAAATCTCATTCCCTTTTTTGTGTGGAAATGTATTGTGTACCGTAGCAATAATTTTAGAATTTTCATTTTTCCATTTATCAACTGTTTGCTCTAAAAATTTCAAATTCTCAATAGTTGGCTTTTCCCATCCAAATAAGACTTCCGGCCACTGTATATGTACTACGTCAAATCTGTAACTGTCATCTTTCATCCACTGCAATCCATATTGAACAACCTCAACGTCCTGATGAACCTGAAGTGACCTGATTAATTCAAATATATACGGATTGGAGGTTATCAGGGTTGGCAACAGCACTTTAATTTTATTCATATTGCGTAGTCTTCTTTAAACTGTAGATAAACAAGCATCCTTGAAATCAGAACTTCAAATGTTGTGTCGTAATGTCTGAAAACAACATGCACACATTCCGGTGATTCTACAAGAAATAAAAATAAGAATAACATTTCCTTATCCTTTTAGCTTGAATATTCAAAAACTCTTTTTGTTATATGTTTAATTTTTCGGAACAGTCTGTTCCATGGCCGGCGTTTGTATTTGTTCAGTTCATGTTTAAGACGAAAATTTTCATCTGCCATTTTCATCAGATTTTTTCTGGCAATATCAAAAGCTCCATGCTGTAAAACCATTAATGAGGTTTCTACTTTCATTTTCTCTCTTTCCGCTGTTGTTTTGGCATTTGGGTGTATCAGTGCATGTGATAAACTTTCTTCAAGCCTGCCAAATTGAAATTTCTCGGACATGCGAATCCAGAGATCCACATCCATACAGAAATAAAGATCGTCTCTTATAGGTGCGCATGCATCCCAGGCTTCCCTTCTGAAAAAACAAGATGGTTGCATAAAATGCGAATACGACCAATCCAGGAATGCATTATAATTCAATTCAGGCACGTCTGGCGTATATTTGATTTCACCATTTTCCAAAACTTTATGCCCTTTACCAACAACCACTGCTGTTTCCGGATTTCCATTGAAGAATTCCACAACTTTAAACAGAGCATCGGGGAGATAATAGTCATCACTATTCAGCCACGCGTATATTTCGCCGGACGCCCTGCTGAAACCCTTGTTTATAGCATCTGCCTGTC
>CAYNDN010000634.1:0-3061 GCA_964395075.1 uncultured Lentimicrobiaceae bacterium
CATGATAATCCTGTGCAAGTAAAACCTGGCCAATTATTTGAATGTTTTCGGTATTATCATCAATGACGAGAATGCTGATGTCATTATTTTGATATAAAGATTTCATGAATGTGTTCTGAGTATTAATTATATCCTTTTTCAAAAAGTTCGGGGAAAAGTTTCAAAAGTACTTTAATGCGGTTGATATCAAAGTTTTTTCCGGCTTCACCAATATGCATTGCATAATCTTTTAGCTTAGGCAGGTTTTTACTAACGGCGAATTCTTCAATTTCACATGCAAATTCAAGAATTTTATTCATCGAATTTGTGTTGTTTATTTGTTGCCATTTTTGGTTCAATTCTTCAATTTTGTATTCAGCGTCTCTTACATTCTCCCGAATGTTTTCATCAATAAATAAATTCAGGTTGAGGTTATCACCTTTTAATTCGATGGCTTTTTTATCTTTTACCCTGTTTGGCAAAATTTCTGAAACTATTTCGTACATGTCATCAAGCAAAACCGGTTTTGAAATTAAACCATAGAACAACGCGATTTCATCCTTTTCAAGCCTGTCGAAAATATTTGATGCCGAAAATGCAATGATCTTTATATTTTTTAACTGTTCATCATGTTTGATAATTCTTGTGGCCTCCATACCATCCAAACCGGGCATTTTTATGTCCATCATTACAATATCAGGCTGGTGTTTTCGGGCAAGGTCGATGGTTTCATGTCCATTTGAGGCTTCAAGAATTGTTACGGCAGTATTTTCAAAACAAACTTTTATCAGGCTTCGATTCATTTCCTCATCGTCAGCAACAAGGATGGTTCCGCCTGTAAATTCATATTCGAGCTCTTCATGGAGTTCCACACGGCTATCTGATTTTGAATCAGCAGAAAAACTGATTGGCACGTCATGGAATATTACTGTGAAAACGCTTCCGGCATCCTTTTGGCTTTCAACCGAGATTTCACCGTTCATTATTTCAGTCAATCGCTTTGATATGGCCAGGCCCAGGCCGGTACCACCCATTTCTTTCTGTTCCTTTACGTTGACTTGCCTGAATGATTCAAATATTTTGGTAATGTCTTCTTCTGATATTCCAATCCCGGAATCTTCGACCTGTATCCGCACATTGATTTTTGTGGCGAATTCTGACTGGTACTTATTCAGAATGGGGGCGTCCACAATTATTTTTACATATCCCTTGTTGGTGAATTTTATGGCGTTCCCGACCAGGTTAACCAGGATTTGCCTCAACCTGGTTTCGTCGATAATAATTTCGGGGGGCATTTTCGCATCGATTTCAATATCCAGATCAAGGCCTTTTTCCCTGGCTTTTAATATAAAAAGTTCTGTGATATTTGTTATCAGCAGTTTCAGGTTGATAGAAGTCGGGGAAAGCAGGATTTTTCCGGCTTCAATTTTCGACATATCCAGAATATCATTTAATAACCGCAACAGATTATAGCTGCTCATTTCGATGGACTCAAGGTATTTTGTGAGTTTCGAATCGGAAATTTTCTTTTTCAGGATGCTGTTAAAACCGATAATAATATTAAGGGGTGTCCGGATTTCGTGGCTCATATTGGCCAGAAACATGGATTTAAATTCCAGTGCTTTATCTGTTTCCGATTTGGAGATTTGCAAATTTTTGTTGAGTGCTTCAAGTTCTTCCTTGTTTTTGGTAAGTTCGGCGTTCTTTTTTCTCAGTTTCGAAAACAAATAGGCGATAACCAGGATTAATATCAGAAAAATTGCGGTTGAAACAATAAAGATGTTTCGCATGAACCTTTCCCGTTTGTTTTCTTCTTCCTTTTTAATAACCTCATTTTTCAATTTTTCGGTTTGATATCTTGTTTCTATCTCAGCAATAGCCTTTCTTCTGTCGATTGAGTTGATCGAATCCGTGATCTGCATTAATGAATCTTTGTAGTAATAGGCAAGTTCGTAATTCTTTTGATTCATGTAAAAGTTTTGGTAAATTTTGTATATTAATTGCCACAGATCAAATGAGTTAACCTCTCTTGCGATTTCTCCAGCCCGATCCATGTTTGCATCAGCAAGATCAATTTCGTCAACAAAATAGTATGCATCTGCGATATTTGCCAGGGTTTTTCCATAGTTTATTTTGTTTCCTGATATTTTAACAACATCCTCTGCAAGAAGATAATATTTTATGGCTTCAAAAACCAGTTTTTTATTGTCTTTGCGCGATCCATAGTAAGATGAAAAAGCACCCAGATTAAAATAAACAATATATTTTTTATCGCTGCTTAAAATGTGCTCAGTAAGGTTTTTTGCTTCATTAAAAATTTGTGATGCATTATCCCATTGTTCCAGATTTAGATAAATGATCCCTGCATAAAGCTGTGTCATTGCAATAGAAAAGTAATCCTTTTCACGGCCTTTCAATTGTTTTTTTAATTCGATGGATTTATTATAATACTCAAGTGCTTTTTGGGCATCACCCAGTTCATCATCATAAATAATTCCGATATTGTTCATCGTTTGAGCAATTGTAAAAGTATCCCGCGCCTGTTCAGCTACCTCAAGTGCTTTATGAAAATAATCGATGGTTTTTTCAATATCACCTTCATTTTTATAGGTCCTTCCAATTCTATTGTAAAATGACCAGGTAAACCTGTGGTTTCCAAGTTTTTTCGAAAATTCCAGGCCATCGCGACAAACAGCCCGGCACGAATCTTCATTTTTATAAAGTAAATCTTTAGTTATTACTTCGTAGGCCTCAAGTTTTAATGAATCGGAATATCCGGGAGAATGGATCACATTCCACAGGCTGTCAGAGTTAACCTGACCATAACAATCTACAATTGCAAGTAGACATAGAGCGAAAAGTATTTTTTTCATTTGGTTTAATTATGTGCGATATTTTCTATTGATTTCTTTGATTGAAGGAAACGAGTGTTTATGTAAATCACAGGCTCACATAATGTATGGTGCTAAGTTCAAGAAATTTTAAAATGATTTGGTAAAAAGAATCTGCATTTTAAGATTGTTGCATAACTGCTGAATTAGCCAAACCGATCTCAAAAATAAAAAAAACATTGAAACAGAGC
>CAYNDN010000635.1:0-3061 GCA_964395075.1 uncultured Lentimicrobiaceae bacterium
TGGGGAAAAAATCTGCGATAATAGCAGTAGAAGCGTGGGCACGGTGGGCTGTTCCAAAAGCATCGTTTACATAAACATCGGCCAGCGAAGCCAGTTCTTTGGCAAACTCGCGGTTTCCTTTGGTTTCTTCTTTATAAAAGCGCAGGTTTTCGAGCAGTAAAACTTCACCGTTTTTCAGTCCCTGAGCCATCTTTCTGGGGACTTCACCAATACAATCGCTGGCAAATTTCACCTCAACACCAAGCTTTTCACTGAGTACAGGGATCAGGTGCTTCAGCGAGAATTTCTCTTCCGGGCCGGTTTTCGGACGGCCAAGATGCGACATGAGAATCGGCATACCACCATCATTAATTATTTTTTTAATGGTTGGAATTGCAGCATTGATGCGGGTAGGATCGGTAATTTCAAACTTGTCGTTGAGTGGTACATTAAAATCCACCCTGATGATCGCTCTTAATCCGTTAAAATTCAGGTTATCTATGGTCTTCATATTTTATATTTTAGGATGTAAATCAAGAAAACGATGCAAAAGTAAAATATTACAATCATATATTAAGGATTCTGGATACAGTTAAACTTGAATTAACATTAGAGCTTAACCCCCTAAAAAAACGAGGCAACCAAAGAGTTGCAATCTTTTATATTTCATTTTTAAACCTTACACATTTTTTCCTGTCCATTCGGGTTGTAACTTTTTTAGCATAATATCGTCAAACCTCCAAACTTTGAGCATATGAAACGATTTACAACATTTTTGGTGGCTCTGGCCATCATCATTTTAAGCACACAACACATTCATGCCCAACCAAAAACCGAAGAAGGCTATCAGCCGGTGATTCTCCAGATGACCCTGGTTCCCCCACTTGGCACAAATGGCAAAGATGTAAATGTTCAGAACTACACATCTATTAACCTCATTTACGGTAAAGCAGCCTCACTTAAAGGTTTTGAGGTATCCGGATTTGCCGGCAGGTTAACTGATTACGGCATTGGAGCCCAGGTTGCCGGTTTTGCTAATGTTGTGGAAAATTATTTTCAGGGCGCACAAATCGGGGGCTTTGGAAATGTGGTTGGCGGAAATATTGAGGGTGCGCAAATAGCTGGATTTGGAAACATTTCAGGGGCATCGGTTAATGGCGGACAAATTGCAGGCTTTGGAAATATTACAGGTGCGGCGGTGAGCGGAATACAAATAGCCGGTTTTGGCAACATTACCGGTAGCTCAACTGAAGGTTTTCAACTGGCGGGCTTCGGGAATATAACCGGAGGATCGACAAGCGGACTTCAAATTGCCGGATTTGGAAATATTGCAGGTGGCATGGCCGATGGCGTTCAAATTGCCGGGTTTAGCAACGTCAGTAAGTCCTTTACAGGATTTCAGCTTGCTCCCGTAAATGTGATTGGCTCAGGCAGAGGGCTGCAGATTGGTGTGGTAAACTTTGCCGATTCTTTGGACGGAGTGCCTTTTGGTGTGATTTCGTGGGTAAAAAACGGTTATCGTAAAATTGATGTTTATGGCAATGAAAGTTTTTACCTAAATGCCGCCTTTAAAACAGGTGTCAGAAATTTTTATAATATCATCGGGGTAGGATATCGCCCGGGAAGCTTTGCACGCTATGGCCTCACCTGGGGGTTTGGCTCAGAAATTTCGCTGGGCAAAGGCGCATTTATGAACATCGAAGCCACAGCCACTCAGGTTGGCGAAGATGAAATCTGGACCAACAAACTGAATTTGCTCAACGCACTGAAATTCAATTTTGGGGCAATGGTAGCACCAAAACTGGGAATTTATGGCGGCCCATCGCTGAATGTGATGGTTTCGGAATATAAAACTTCGGATGGAAATATCGGCTCGGGTATCCTTCCTTCCTGGACTTTTTATGATGAAACCAGCGGAAACACCAATGTTGCCATCTGGCCGGGAATTAATGTGGGGTTGAGGATATTGTAGCCTCAATAATTCAAGAAAAATACACGAGGAAAAATAATCAGTGGGAATATGTTTTGCCCCGTCATTTATGGCGGGGTTAAATAATTAGCAAACAATAGATTAATCAAAATCCAGAAAAATTAAATATTTAAAACTACTGCATGGTTAAGTTTATTTTGACGCTTGAATGTCCTTCGGACGATTCAAGGTCATTGGACTTTCAATCGTGCATAGCACATTGAAACGTCAAACTTAATTTGTCAATTCTTGCTTAACAGTACACTACATTTTTCTGGATTTTGCCTCTTATTAAATATAAAAACTTCAATCCCCCGCCATAAATGACGGGGCTATTGATTTTCTGTAATTTAGTGAGTGAACATTTATTTTCAGGAATTGGCCAGGGTAGATTTTTGGTTTTTGATTTTGTATCTTTGTATGAAATTTTTAGGATTATGTACACCGATGCAAATAAAATAATCAGCGAAGTAGCTAATTCTCCCAGAATGATGGAAATCTTTAATGGGTTGAAAACACTTTTGGAAGAAGAACAAAAAAAGCGCAAACAATTTTACGAAACGGTAAAAGAAGACCAAAAAGCCGAGTTTATCAATGGTGAAGTTGTGCTTCAATCGCCAGTAAAGGTTAGGCATAATGACATTTCATTTAACCTGGCCTATCTAATCAGAACCAAATTGTTAAAAAGCAATATGGGAAAGATGTTTCACGAGAAGATTATGATCCAACTTACCCGTAATGACTATGAACCTGACATTTGTTTTTTCCTCAAAGAAAAATCAGACGCAATGAAACCTGACCAAATGCTCCTGCCATCACCGGATTTTGTTGTTGAAGTACTCTCCCCTTCCACCGAAAAAACTGATCGCACTATAAAATTTTATGATTATGAGTCTCACGGAGTAAAAGAATACTGGATCATTGATCCTGAAAAAGAATTTGTGGAACAATACCTTTTAAATGAAGGCAAATATTTTTTGCAATTGAAATCAGGTAACGGAATTATAAGCAGTCCGGTAATCGAAGGCTTTGATATTCCTATACGTGCTATCTTCGATGAAGAAATGCTTAATGAAGCAATCACTAAACTCATTTCATAATTCAGCCATCTCC
>CAYNDN010000636.1:0-3059 GCA_964395075.1 uncultured Lentimicrobiaceae bacterium
GATATAAGCGTAATTTCAACGATATTATCAGAATCATTTCTACCCCCAGTAGTTCTGCCAAGCATAATTACAGAAAGGTTAACAGCATGGTAAATTACAATGCCAAAAATGGAACCATTGATTTTACAACGAAAATTGCACTGTCAGGACAATATTCAACATTAACTTATCCGGTTTATTTAGAAAAGCCTACCGATCAATCTATAAATCCGAAATACCTTGAAGAAATCTGGAATATTTCAGAAGATGTTGAGGTGTTAAACACCGTGGCTCAGGGCAAGCAGATATATTTTCCGTTTAAATCATCGGTAGAAACCCAATATGCTTTTAAAACTGATTCGGTTTCAACAAACGAGATCCGTCTCAACATTGGAAAATGGATCAAGCATGTTTATTATGAAAACTTTGACACCACCATGCGGTTTACGGATTACTATGCTGATTTTACCGGCTCCGATACCTTTAGTTATATGATCACATTTAATAATGTTGTGGAGATTAAACACTTTCCGGAGCCGGTAAAAATCTCGAATAACTTTGGTAGTTATCAGTTCGAAATTAAACAAACTGATGTGGATAAAATATTAATTTCCAGCTATTTTCTTGTAAAATCACAAAAAATTGACAAATCTGATATTTCTCAGGTTGGTGAAATATATAATGCTTTGGAAGAAGTAAACGCACTGGATATCGTCATAAATCTTAAACAATAAACTCCAAAACTAACCTTCATTATTCACGAAAATCGTGATCCATAGCCAGGTCCTTCATGGCGTGGGATTAAGAATCTGAATCAAAATGACTTAAAAATCTTGAAAAACAGAATTCTCTCTATTGATGTCTTCCGGGGGTTGACCATGATGGCCATGATACTGGTGAATAACCCCGGAACCTGGGAACATGTTTACCCGGTACTGCGCCACGCCACCTGGCACGGCTGCACGCCCACCGACCTGATTTTCCCATTTTTCCTTTTCATCGTTGGCATGGCCATACCATTTGCCTTGGGAAAACGAAAATTAATGGGCACAAATCACCGCCCGATCGTGATAAAGATTTTACCGAGGTCAGCATTGCTTTTTGCCCTCGGCCTTCTTTCATACCTTTTTCCCAACTTCGACTTTGCCAATATGCGTATTCCAGGCGTATTGCAGCGGATCGCAGTAGTTTATCTCTTTGCTTCGCTGCTGTTTTTATTTTTCAGAGAACGGTCGCTACGAAATATTATCATCGTCATTTTACTTGGCTATTGGGCTATCATGACCTTAATCCCGGTTCCGGGGTACGGGCCGGCCAACCTCAATCCAGACACCAACCTTGCAGCCTGGTTTGACTTTCAACTCATGGAAGGCCATATGTGGCAGGAAAAATCTGATCCCGAAGGGTTGCTCTCCACGCTCCCATCAATCGCTACTGCCCTTTTAGGAATGCTGGCCGGTATTTTTATCAAAAGCCGAAAAGAGGATTACCAAAAAGTAGCTGGTTTAATGATCAGCGGGGCATTACTTACTCTGGCAGGTTTGGCCTGGGACCTTGTTTTCCCGATTAACAAAGTGCTCTGGACTTCCTCTTACGTGCTTTACACAGGTGGACTGGCACTTAGCACTTTCGGGATTATTTACTGGCTGGTGGATGTGAAAAAGAACCGAAAATGGATCATACCCTTCACAGCGTACGGTGCAAATTCTCTGGCAGTCTATTTAGCTTCAGGTTTTGTGGCTTCGGGTTTTTATGCCATTCAAATGCAGGATGGCCGGTCGCTGCACCAATATCTTTATGAAAATCTTTTCACAACATGGCTCAACCCGATCAATGCTTCTTTTGCATGGGCATTTTCGCTGATCATTTTCTGGTTGATACCTTTGCTGATTCTTTACAGAAAAAAGATTTTTATTAAAATCTAAAAATCTCCTTTATGGTTTTTTCAGTCTGTGAAAACTGAGAATACATTAATTTTGTTATTTAACTATAGAATTGATAAATCAACAATTATGGAAACCAGCTTCAATACTGCAGTTTTAAAAAACAACTTACACAAGTTTATTGTAGAATCAGAGGATGAGGAGGTGCTCAAAAAACTTCAGGCCTATATCCTAACGCTTTCTGATTCAAAAAATGATTGGTGGGACTCACTTTCCGAAAATGACAAATCTTTAATCAATAAAGGGTTAGATCAATTAAATAAAGGACAAAGAGTTCCAAACCATGAGGTAAAAAGAAAAGCTAACCAAATCATTGGTAAGTAATGAAAAACATGATCTATTGGTCTCCACAAGCCGAAGAATCATACCTTAAAACCTTGGAATTTATACTTGAAAAATGGACAACCAGGGAAGCTGATAATTTTCAGGATAAGGTTGATGGGTTGTTGGTGAATTTGGAAATTTATAATCGGCTATGCCCTCCATCTATTAGATTCAAGGAATTTTATAAATGTGTGATTACAGAACAAACCTCCATGATTTATCGGATCGTGGAAGAAAACATTATTGAGATTGTTGCCTTTATCGACAATCGGTCACTTCATTCCTTTTAATACTATGAGATTTATATCGATTACAATTATTTTTAGTATGCTACTCGGTAGTATTGCATGCACAAAAATTGACCAGCAGCACGAAAATGCAGAAATCAACCAGATAATCGACAACTGGCATGTAGCAGCAGCCACTGCAGATTCTGATGCATACTTCAGCTATTTTGCTGATGATGCTGTTTTTATCGGTACCGATCCCACCGAGAATTGGGATATCGAAAGTTTCAGGGTGTGGAGTAAACCTTTTTTCGACCGGGGACAAGCTTGGCGTTTTACAGCAGTAGAAAGAAATATCTACTTCTCAGAAAATGAAAAAACAGCCTGGTTTGATGAATTGCTGGACACCCAGATGAAAATCTGCCGGGGATCGGGAGTTCTGGAAAAGATTGGTGGAATTTGGAAAATCAGGCACTATGTTCTGTCGATGACCATCCCCAATGAAAATACCAGCGAGGTTGTAGAGATTAAATCGGTGATTGAGGAAGGGATTTTGGAGAAATATATGGAAATTAGCAGGCAGCCC